>JBDHXS010000758.1:0-2992 GCA_039810845.1 Runella sp.
GATTTCGTCCATGACAGGTCGTACAGATGTGGGAGGTGAATTGACCCTCAAAATCGAGCTGAATGGTTGGGATGCCTTTGGACAAGAAAGAAAATGGCAAAGTTTCACCAAAACGATTCCCTACAAGCCGTGGATGCAGCAAGCTTTAGCCCCAGTCTATCTCATTATGCCTACCGAAAAAGCAGTGGCGGTATTGGCTTTGACCTTGCAAGACGCCAAAGGAAACATCCTGAGTCGAAATTTCAATACCTATATCGTAGAAAAACCCATGCCAACAGAAGTAGCCATGCCAGGAGGAAACAAATTGCGCTTATTGACCGTTTCCCCTAAGCAATTTAGCGATGCCAAATGGTCGCTAAAACAATGGAATATATTGGATGGGTTGAAAGTCAACGGTGCTGGAAACGGCTATTTTGAATATCGTGTGAAATGGCCTGCCGACCTCACCCCCGACAAAATGATGGGATCCTCGTTCATGTTGGAAGCCTCGGCCAAGCAGTTGTTTGGAAAAGATAAAAACGGGGATACCAAAATCGCAGACAATTATATGTTGGGTGGAGGTACGTTTGACAATGGCCTCAATCCCAATGCTTATCCCATGACCGATGAAACGAAGTTCCCGAGCGAAGTAGCATTCAGTTTCAACGGCATAGATGCGGGAAAACTACCCATCTCTTATGATCCTGCCGACCATCGAGGCGTATTGTCGTGGCACTATCAACCTCAAGACCGAAAACTACGCGAAGCAGGTAGCTACGGTTATAAATTGGTGGTAGGTGTTCCCAATGAGGCTATTCAAAAAGCTACACAAACAGGCGAATTGGTAATTCGGTTGGCAGTAGAAGGCAATGGCGGTTTAGCCATTTATGGCGAAAAATTTGGAATGTACCCTTTTGACCCTACGGTAATTGTGAAGGTAAAATAACAAACTTACTATCAATCAATTACAAACATTTATGCCATTATGAAACAGTCTGTTCGGTGTATGCCAATTTTGATTTTCTATTTTATAGTTCAATTTGCATCGGCCCAAAAACAAGCATTACGGCTGTTTTTGATTGGCAATAGTTTTTCACAAAACGCAACCCAATTCCTGCCCGAATTGAGCAAAGAAGTTGGGCATGAATTGGTTATCGGACGGGCAGAACTGGGAGGATGTTCGCTCGAACGGCATTGGAATCATGTAGCGGCATTTGAGACCAATCCTAACGACGACAAAGGAAAACCTTACAAAGGAAAATCGTTGAAAATGCTTTTGTCAGAAGGAACTTGGGATGTAATAACACTGCAACAATATTCTAAAATTTCCACCGATGTAAGCACCTACGAACCTTACGCCACAAAACTGTATGAATATGTCCGCCAATTACAACCTAATGCGCACATCGTTTTTCACCAAACATGGGCTTATCGGTCTGATTCCAACGATTTTGGGCAACTTACCGAAGGTGGAGAGGCCAAAAGTGAGCAAGAAATGTGGGAAAAATCGCGGGCAGCGTATCGTACTACTGCCAGCAAATTGAATACGGTCGTTATTCCAACAGGCGATGCCTTTTGGGAAATGAACGCACGCGCAAAATGGGCTTATCATCAAGACAAAAACTTTGATTTCAAAAATCCACCCCAAGCCGCTTTACCTGATCAAACCCATTCACTTCATGTGGGCTACTCGTGGAATAAAGACAAAATGGGTTTTGATTCGCACCATGCAAGCCCTGCTGGATGCTACCTAGGAGCCTTGGTCTGGTATGGATTTCTCTTTCAAGAATCACCCATTAAACTGACTTTCAAGCCAGAATCAGTACCTGCCAAATTTGCAAAACAGCTCCGAAAAACAGCTTGGACAACCGTAAAAAAAGAATTGAAATCACCTACCCCATAAACCACATTATGAAACGAATCCTATTTTTCCTCTTCATCATGTCCATTGCCAATAGTACCAAAGGCCAATTGGTGAGCGATTCGGTTTTGATTGAAGGTCATTATCGTACTTTTCATTTTCTAAAGCCTACTAAATCACAGGCTTCTCTGCTGTTTGTCTTACATGGTTCAGGAGGCAATGGGCGAGGTCAGCGAGGCGGTGCCCAAAAACTGGAAGCTATGGCACCCCAAGAAAATATCCTGATGGTGTACCCCGACGGTTATAAAAACTACTGGAATGAGTGCCGCAAAACGGCGCAATCAATAGCCAATAAAGAAAACATCAACGAAAATGCCTTTTTTGGGCAGATGATTAGCTATTTCGAGCAAAAGTACGCAATAGACCCTAAAAAAGTCTTCGCCGTAGGCACTTCTGGTGGTGGACACATGGCTTATAAATTGGCACTGACGATGCCCGAAAAACTCCGAGCCATCACTGCCCTCATTGCCAACCTACCCGATACCAACAACATGGATTGCACCGAAAAACGCTTGGCAATTCCCGTAATGATTGTCAACGGAACAGCCGACCGCATCAATCCCTACACAGGAGGCGAAGTAATCACAGGTGCTATCAGTTTAGGCTTGGTTCGCTCCACCGACCGCACTTTCAAGTATTGGGCCGAATTGGCAGGATACGAAGGAATGCCCCAAATGGAAGCCCTCCCCGACTCCGACCCAACCGACGGACGAACCATAGAACGATATACTTTCAAAAAGTCCAACAAACCCGAAATAACGCTTTTAAAAGTACTGAACGGCGAGCATAATTATCCGCGTGATATTGACGTATATTTGGAGGCTTGGGCATTTTTTAAACGGCAGATGGGAAAATAAAATACTGGTGAAAAAAGTTGTTTGTAAAAAAACACGTGATAAGTTAAAGGCTGTATTTTAAAATCTATTTTTTTCGTAGAAAATAAGTAGATATACGAAATTGATGCCATAGTAACCGACAATAAACGGCTATAATCATTTAAAAACGGTAGAATACGCACGCACATTACCAACTCTCATTGTGTACCTTTGTATTTTATTTTTTAGACCAAGCACTAAAAACAATAGAATAAAA
>JBDHXS010000759.1:0-2985 GCA_039810845.1 Runella sp.
AAATCATCTACGTGTTGCGCATCTGCGTACTCGTGCGAGTCGCCTATCACTACCGAACCATCTTCGGCTTGTTTAAATAACACGTGAATCCCCCATTTTTTGAGTTCGGAATAATGCTCAGGCGTAACCATTGACGCATACGAAGGCATTTGTTGAAACGATTCATAACGGCGGATGGTCAACCCCGTTAGGATATTTCCTTTCATTGATAAATTTGGAAAAGGTATCGTCTGCATCATTTGTAATTTGCTAACGATCAAACCGCTGTTAGCAAACAATTCAGGATACAACATCCTAAACTCATGCCCATTGCAAATCAGCACTTTCTCAGCCTCAAACTCTTGTCGATTGGCCAAGCGTACCGTGGCCTTTCCGTTGGCACTCTGACAATCAACCACCGTCGCATTGTTAAGAAAAGTAATGCCAATTTGTTCCTTACAATACCCCAACAATCGCTGCATCAAAACGGGTGAGTCAACACTCAGCTCCTGCGGAAAAAAGAGGCCTCCTACGACGTAGCTAGGTCGCAAGTATGGATACATTTCGAGGCACTTTTGACGGCTCAACAATTCGCAGGTGTAGCCTATTCTTTGGTAATAATCATACAGTTCATTGGCCAACTGCCATTCGTCGTCGTCAGACGCCACATAGACAGAACCATTGTTACGAACGGTCATATCTACCTTCGATTGCAACTCTTGGTATAATTCTAAGCTGCGTTGCCCATAATTAAACCACCGTCCCGACAGCCCCGAAGGCACTACTTGTCCAAAATTTCGGACAGTAGCTCCTACGGGAAAATTATCTTTTTCTAACAACAAAACCGATTTGTTGCGTTTTGCGGCGTGATAAGCATGAAATGTTCCCATGATCCCCCCACCTACTACAATTAAATCAAATTTTTGCATAAAACAGAAAAAAGGCTTTAAATTTTGCTTAACAATTCCGTCAAATTGTTGAAAATATACGTTGGATTAGCCGTAGCGAGTTGGGTATGGGTTTGCGCACCTGTGAGAACACCTGCCACCAAGCCACAGTCTGCATTATGGCCTTCTTCGATATCAATGGCCGAATCGCCTATTTTGACAACTGCGTTTGGATCAGCTATACCCACCAACCGCATGGCTTCCAAAATCATGTCGGGGTGGGGGCGGCCTTTTGTTACATCAGAGGCGGTTACGAGTGCGTCAACAGTCTGAGGCACTGACCACCCCAACTGCTGCATAAGAAGCAACGCTACTTCGCGTGAGTAGCCTGTATTGAGGGCAGTTTTGATATTTTGTGCACGCAAGGTTTCAAATACAGCCTCCGCATCAGGCATGGCACAAGCAATACCACTTGCGTAAACCATATCTAATTTTTGTTTGAAATCACCATGAATAGACTCTACCAAAGCATCTGGTGGAATAGCTCCATTTAGTTGTGTAATAACATCTTTTATGGCCTGAAATTTTTCCTTACCCGCTGCAATTTCCAACACAAATTCTAACGAGCAGTCATGTCCTGCTTCATTGAGGGCTTGGTGAATGGCTTTATAAACGGCGTTTTGTTCATCTATGGTAGTTCCTGCCATGTCAAAAACGACCAATTGTATCTGATTCTGTTGCATTTGTTCTATGAAACTATTTGAAAAAGCAAAAGTAGGATTTTACTAAATTAGTTTATTCTACTTTTCACTAAAGTTTAGTAAAACTTTACAATTTAACAAAAAGATATTCTTCTTCTTAGATTGAATGGCAAAGCCTCTTCAAAATATTATTAACTGATTAATAGGGCTTTTTATCTTAAATTTAGTAATAAATATCCCTAAAAATGCAATTTGAGCACTGTTTATATATTTTAAAAAAATCTTAATAAATCCTTTACTATTCGTTAACTATTTGTTAATTTCACTAAACTTACTTTGCACCGAGGTAAGAACCCTTTTCTACTTCATTTTTCCACTAAACACATAGTACAGTTATGCTTAATCTTTTACAAAAAAAATCATGGAAGGTCTCATGGGTGTCCATTTTATTGATGACACTTGGATTGAACACTGCTGTCCTGGCACAAGAAATTACTGTGCAGGGAAAAATTACTGATTCAGAAAACAACGCCCCTCTACCAGGGGTAAGTGTAGTAGTAAAGGGGACTAATCGAGGTACTAATACCGACGCTGATGGTAAATACCGTTTGAGTGTTGTCTCAAGTGCCACCTTAGTTTTTTCTTTTGTAGGCTATACTGCGCAAGAAATCGCAGTGGGCAATCGCTCTACTATTGATTTAAAAATGACACAAGACCTCAAACAACTTCAAGAAGTAGTTGTGACGGCCTTGGGTATCCAAAAAGACAAGAAAACGTTGGCGTTTGCTACCCAAAGTGTCAAAGGGACAGACCTCATCAAAGCCCGCGAACCCAATCCTATTAACTCATTGATAGGAAAAGTAGCAGGCTTAAATGTAGGGGCCAGCGCCGAACTTTTACGTGCACCACAGGTGTCGTTGCGCGGTGGCCGTCCTTTATATGTAGTAGATGGTATTCCAATCAACTCCGATACGTGGAATATTAGCCCCGACGACATTGAATCTATGGACGTATTAAAAGGGCCTTCGGGAACAGCACTTTATGGATTTAGGGCGCAAAATGGCGTTATTATGATAACCACCAAGAAAGGTTCTAAAGATAAAAGAGGATTTTCGGTGGATGTCAACTCTTCTACGATGTTTGACAAAGGGTTTATTTCAATGCCTAACGTCCAAGACGAGTACGGCCCAGGCGACCACGGTCAATATGCCTTTGTGGATGGTCGTGGCGGTGGGGTGAATGATGGTGACTACGACATCTGGGGACCTCCATTGGACGGTCGTTTGTTGACACAATACGACAGCCCTATTGACCCCGCTACTGGAAAACGGATTCCAACCCCTTGGCTACCGCGCGGTGCAGACAACCTGCAACGTTTTATTCGCACGGGGATTTTATCCAATAACAACGTATCAGTA
>JBDHXS010000760.1:0-2984 GCA_039810845.1 Runella sp.
TCGTAAAAGAGACCTATCGAAATCATTTAAATCATATTACTCAAGTTTGGTTAATTGTTTGTGGATTGGTAAACCTAAATATTTAAATAGTTATATTTATTTAAGAAAGAGGTCTAATGAGCAAAGCGTAGCAAAGGCCATTGCTGAGACGGTGGCAAAATGGGGGACAATAGAGGTCGTGGTCAACAATGCTGGGTATGGGCAATTGGGTACGTTGGAAGAATTAAGTGATGCTGAAGCCCGTCAAAATTTTGATGTAAATGTTTTTGGCTCACTCAATGTAATTCGGTTGGTTATGCCGCATTTTAGAGCGCAGCAATCGGGTAATATTTTCAATATTTCATCTATTGGGGGCTTTACAGGCAATTTCCCTGGCTGGGGGATTTACTGTGCTACCAAGTTTGCCGTCGCAGGTTTTACCGAATCGCTTGCGGCCGAAGCAAAGGCGTTTGGCATAAGTGCAACAGTGGTGTATCCAGGTTATTTTCGCACCAGTTTTTTGTCGAAAGAATCGCTCAATACACCCATAAATGAGATTGCTGCGTACAAAGAAGCAAGAGAAGTTCAGGCATTGCATGAGACCCAAATCAGCGGAAACCAACCTGGCGACCCCGATAAAGCAGCCGCAGTATTGATTGATGTGGTTAAAAACGGTACAGCTCCTTTGCATTTATTTTTGGGACAAGATGCGTATGAGTTGGCAAAATCTAAGTTAATCACCATTCAAAAAGACTTGGCAGCCCACGAGACATTGGCTACTGCTACTAATTTCAGTTGAGGTATTTTAAAGGCGATTAATAGTGGCTAATCCTTCCTTCTGACCTTCTGTCTAATTTTTGGGTTTACTGTATGAAGGACGCATAGGACAAAAGGAGTTTGGCTTTACCCTGATTGTATTTGTGATTGGTATGTTTTTGATTCAAACCCTCTCCGCACTTGCCATCGGTACCAAACTCCTGTCCGAAGAAATTGTAATTCCTGTTTTTTGCCTGCTCGTACTGCCTATTGTTACGTTTTTATTGGCTCAAGGGAAAACGATGCCATGACTTTTTTTACTCTGCTATGTCTATTTCGATTGCGCCATTTTTACCCGAATCACCATACTTTGCAAGGGCATTTTGTGTCGATAACGATCTGAGGTTGTATTTTTTGTTGGTTAGGTTGATTTTATCACCCAATTTCGCAGGTTTGCCATCTATGACTAAATAATATACCTTACCCAAAAAATTTATTCTACCATTCGTAATGGTATTATTTTTGCCAAATTTGATAATGGATTTTCCTTCAAAATACAACTCATTGTTTTCTGACGACCAATAGAGCTTTTCGCCATAAAAAGTGCCTGAAGCATTGGTGTTTATAGGATTATCCAAAACAGTTTTTTGAAGCTTGTCAATATGTGTTTCGGCTGGTTTATCCAAAATAACCGTTTGTGGCTTATCGGTATTTACATCGAATGGCTTATCCAAAACAACTGTTTGTGATTTATCTACAATTGTTTCCATTTTAGCGGATGAGTTTGTAGTAATCTTTGTCTGTGCATTGCTATGTACGCCCAAACTTGCGACTGTGGCTGCTACCAGCCCGATTGATTTTAAATTTTTCATTGAATCTGCATTTATAGTTAAAGAATCTTTTTGACTATTGATGCGATTTTCTGAAATGGTGGCAGTGTTTTCTGAAATTTTATTTTTTTTGGCGTCAATTATTGAATCGTTTTGTTCAAAATTTGTCCAAAACATTAAGGTAACCGCTCCAATACTTAAAATGGGAACCGCAGCACTCAAATAAGTATAAAGAAAAGGGAGTTTAGGGCTAAATAGGGGTTCAGAAGCCCTATAATTTGTAAACAAATCGAATGAAATGCTTTTGGAAGCGGAGATTTCAAAATACTCGAAACGTTTTTTACATAGTTCGTCAATATTCCAAAAAAGTAAGAAAACGGCTGATTTTTTCTTCTTTTGATTGAGTAACTCCTTGATTCTCTTACGAGCCCTCGCCAAATGCGATTTTGAAGTACCTTCGCTAATACCAAGTTCATTGGCAATTTGAGCATGGCTAAAGCCATCAATCACATAAAGATTAAACACCATTTTATGGTGCTCAGGCAATTGATTAATTACCGCTAAAAGCGCTGCTTCTGAGAAATCTTGTTTTTCTTCGTACGTTGATTCTTCGTTATTTTCCACCTCATGTTGCAGATAATCAGTTATGTATTTCTGTTTTTGTTGGTCACGCAAATATTGCAAGCATTGATTCACCATGATTCGCCGCAACCATGCTTCAAATGGTCCTTTTCCTTCAAACTCACCCACTTTTTCATAAGCCAACAAAAAGGCATCATGTGCCAAATCTTCGGCTATTTCCCTATCCGTTGTATAGCGATAGCCTACACCAATCAATTTATTGATGTTTTGGCGGTAGGCTTTTTCCCAAAATGTTTTTGAGGCTTCTATCAAATTTGAATGTTCCATAGATTACATGATGCAAAAAATAGAAAGGGTGGCAGGGAAGAACAAATAAATTTATCAAAAAATAATTCTTGTCCGAAATTAGATAACACCCCTAACCCCTGTATTTCATCAATCAATTCTCGCACTTCGTCAATCGTATCTAATTGAAAGAAAAAGTCTCGCTTGTTTTGATGAAAAAACAGCAAAATGAGGACACTATTGTTTTTAGCATTTTTTTCAAACGTCGCCTTTGCGCAAATCACAGGCAAAATCATCACTTCCAAAAGAGAAGCTGTTCCGTTTGTCAATGTGCTGCTTTTGGCTGCCTCCGACAGCAGTTTGGTATCAGGCACCATCACCAATAAAGGGGGGAGTTATCAACTTTTGTTGCCAAAAACGGGGCGTTTTTATTTGAAAATCAGTGGGGTAGGGTATCAGTCACGACTTTCTGAGGCGTTTGAAGTAAATGCTTCCAATTCGACCATTGAACTGGCTGATTTGATACTTTTGGAAGAAGAAAATACCCTGAAC
>JBDHXS010000761.1:0-2980 GCA_039810845.1 Runella sp.
AGTTCCAACGTTCGTGCTGGTCTACGTACACAACCCCTTCTAAATTGACCGCTTCCGGCAAGGGTGTGGATGTCGCCGTGGGTTTGGCTGTCGGCCCTGTGGTGGGCGTGACGGTCGGTGTGTATTGCGGGGTGAGGGTCAGCATGTATTCAGCGCGGGCTGTGGCAATGGCTGTTTCGATGGTGAGCGGGGAAGTCTCACCACTGGGTTCGAAGACCACTTCATCGGGCGGGTTGAAGAAATAAATAACCTGCACACGCAGGGCATCCACGCGCCAGGCGAGGCGGCTGTGAACGGGCGGCAGGTAATAAATGCCAACGGCAAGCAGCAGTACGATGGGAATCAACCAGTATTTATTAAATTTGGACTTCATTTTCATGAGATGGATTATAAAGCAAATTGAATTTGCAATCTTGCATCGTTTCGGCGTGTTTTGCGTAAAACAAAGCGGAGGTACTTATGACTACTCAAACAAAACAACACATCCCTTGGTATTTGTGGCCGTTTGCGGCATTGTGGAAACTGCTTGCCGTGATCGTGGAATTGACAGGCCGTTTCGTTGCGATGGTGCTTGGCCTGGTGCTGATCCTCGTTGGCGGTATCGTCAGCCTGACGGTGATCGGTGCGATCATTGGGATTCCGCTGGCAATTATCGGTCTGCTGTTGCTGCTGCGCGGAATTTTTTAGAGAAAGAGACCCCAAAGATTTTCAAAACCTTTGGGGTCTTTTTCAAAAACCTGCGGAGGCTCGGTCCAAGACGTGGCCAACTCTACCCCGAGAGGTTCCCAATCGTAGCCAATCAGCGACATATTACCGTAGTCGCCCCAAATCTGAATACTGGGCCGGGTTTGGCCTTTGGCTTCGTGTCCGTGCGGGTCAAAATAGTTAAAGCCGCATTGGATATGCGATAACGCGCCCTTTTCATGTTCCAAAATAAGCATGGCGTTGTCCTCGGCCTCTACCTTTATCTTTCCTTTGATGTCTATGTTTCTTTCAGGATTCACAATGGTGGTCATGGCTATCACTGATTTAGCGGGTCCTAAAAGACCCGTCAGAGTAGCGATGTTATAAACTCCGAGGTCGGGAAGCGAACCACCTCCTTTTTCATAAAAAAACGACGACCACGTGGGTCCCGTGTGTCCATAATGACCATGGGCGGCGGCTACGCGCCCCAATTTTCCCTCGTTTATTTTTTTTGCCATAAATGCAAACTGAGGGCTATTGACCACGGCGGGTGCACCCCAAATGCGGAGTTTTTTACTTTTGGCAAAATCAAACAGTGCTTTACCTTCCAGATAGGTATTGGCCATAGGTTTTTCGCTCCAAACGTTTTTGCCAGCAGTAAGGGCCATTTTATTCAAACGCCCATGTTCTTGCATGTCAGTTAGATTAACCATTAAATCGAAAGGAACCCCTGCGAGCATTTCGTTGATGTTTCCATACACGTTGGGGACATTAAACTCTTTGGCGCGACCAATGGCTCGTTCTTTGATGATGTCACAAACACTCACTACTTCGGCGTAAGCGCATTGGGCCAAACTGGGTAAATATCGCCCCGATACCGAACCGCAACCAATGACGGCTACTTTAATTTTTTTAGCGGCTTGTTCTCTTGAAAAACTCTCTAATGAACTCAACATCAAGCCAATACCTGCCAGCATGGTTTTCTCTAAAAACTGCCTGCGGCTTTCTGATGCAAGTTCTGCTGCTGATTTTTGTTCTATATATTTCATACTGGTTATGAATTATTGCCTGACAATGAATGATTCTTAACATTTGCTATATTTCAATTCATAAAGTAAAAAAGAATTAAATCATAATGGCAGCTTTTGTTTTATATGAACTGCCCAACAACAAAAAACCCCGCCAAAGACGGGGTTTTTTAGTGCTATGTATTCCAAAAATCAGATTTCTACGCCTTTCACGGTCTTGATAATACGAGCCGCTACTTGGTATGGATCGGCCGCCGAGTTTGGACGACGATCTTCTAAGTATCCCTTCCAACCTCTCTTCACTGCTACGATTGGGATACGGATAGATGCTCCACGGTCAGATACACCGTAAGAGAATTGGTCAATTGATTGTGTTTCGTGCTTACCAGTCAAACGGAGGTGGTTGTCAGCACCGTAAACAGCGATGTGCTCAGCTACTACTGGCGCAAACGCTTGACAAATTTTATCGAAAGTTTCTTTGTTACCCGCTGTTCTCAAAATAGTGTTTGAGAAGTTGGCGTGCATTCCAGAACCGTTCCAGTCGGTAGCACCGAGTGGCTTACAGTGCCAGTTGATACCTACGCCGTATTTTTCACCCATACGCTCCAACAAATAGCGAGCTACCCAGATTTGGTCACCTGCTTCTTGTGCGCCTTTAGCGAAAATTTGGAACTCCCACTGACCTGTTGCTACTTCGGCGTTGATACCTTCTACGTTCAAGCCAGCTTGGAGGCAATACTCAAGGTGTTCTTCGATAATATCACGTCCGAATGCGTTTTGAGCACCTACTGAGCAATAGTATGGGCCTTGTGGGGCAGGGTAGCCATTGGCAGGGAAGCCAAGCGGTTTGTTGGTTTCGAGATTCCACAAGAAATACTCTTGTTCAAATCCAAACCAGAAATCGTTGTCACCATCTTCGATAGTAGCGCGGCCATTAGACTCGTGTGGAGTACCATCTGAGTTTAACACTTCGCACATTACCAAATAAGCAGGCGTACCTAATTTTGAACGCTCTGGATCTGGGCAGATAAACACAGGCTTCAATAAACAGTCAGACGAGCCGCCTGGTGCTTGTTCGGTTGAAGAACCGTCGAACGACCACATATCGCAGTCTTCCAATTTACCTGAGAAATCGTTCTCAATTTTAGTTTTACTACGCAAACTTTGAGTGGGCTTGTAGCCGTCTAACCAGATGTATTCTAATTTAGCCTTTGCCATTGACAGTATAAATTTAGGTGGTTGAAAGAATCAATTGGTGTTGTTGTACT
>JBDHXS010000762.1:0-2975 GCA_039810845.1 Runella sp.
TGGTTTCGCTATAAATTGATTGACAAAAAAAAGTTTGGTTTTAGGGTAGGTACGCACCCTGCTTTTACGCTCATAAAACGCCAAGACACCGAAAACGGCAAAACCACCGAAATCACCGAAATGCTCCGATTCATTGCCTTTGAGGCCGTGCCAAGCTATCAGTTCAATGACCATTTTGGGGTAAGTGCCGTGTATTTACAAGGAAATGCGCTGCAAAAAACGGGGCCTCAACAAACCCGCGTTTTATTTCTGAATACAGCTTTTACCAACATCGGTTTGAATAAAAACCTCTATTTGAATGTATTCCCAAGTGTTTTCTTCCTCAACACCGATGGCTACCAAGGAAGTTACCTAACGGCTACCGTGGCGGTGGGGCATAAAAAATCCTCGTTCAGTCTTCAATCTACTATCAACCAGACGTTTACGTCAAATTTGCCAGGAAATCAGGATTTTATGTGGAACGTAACACTGAATTATAATTTCAAACGATCTTTGAATAAAACGACCAACCTTTAGATAAAATAAACCTCCAATGGCGAAATATAACTTAATTATAAACGGTAAAAAAGCGCAAGTCGAAGCGGATGCTGACACTCCAATTTTGTGGGTAATCAGAGATACCATAGGGCTAAAAGGTACAAAATTCGGCTGTGGCATGGGGCTTTGTGGTGCCTGTACGGTTCATCTAAATGGTCAAGCCATTCGCTCGTGTCAAACGCCTATTTCGTCTGTCAAAGCAACGGCTAAAATTACGACCATCGAGGGTATTTCAGCTAATATCGACCACTTGGTACAGAAAGCATGGATTCAGGAACAAGTGCCTCAATGTGGCTATTGCCAGTCGGGGCAAATTATGTCGGCAGTGGCATTATTAAAATCAAATCCTACGCCTACTGATGAAGACATTGATACTTACATGGCAGGCAATATCTGTCGATGTGGTACGTATGAGCGTATCCGTAAAGCCATTCATGTGGCAGCAAACGAAATGAAAAAGAAATAATCCGCCGTTGAGACCCAAGAATATATCATGGAAAATAATTCAATTAATCGTCGTAATTTTTTGAAATATACGGGTTTGTCGGGGGCTGGGTTGGTGTTAGGAATTTCCAATGCCAATGCAGCTGTTGTCACCGCCACCGCCGTTGTAGAGACAGGGCAGGCCCTGTCTCTACTCACCCCGTATATTATCATCGAAAAAACGGGTAAAATCACCATTTTTAATACTAAACCCGAAATCGGCCAAGGTACATTTCAATCAATTCCTGCCCTAATCGCGGAGGAATTGGGAATTTCGTCCGACCAATATGAAATAAAACAAACAAGTGGTGAGTCAAAATTTGGCCCTATGCAAATGTCGGGCGGCAGCATGTCGGTTAGGTTGAATTATAATGAACTCCGCAAAGTTGGTGCTGCTGCCCGCGAGATGTTGATTACGGCTGCTGCCAAACAATGGAATGTTTCAGAGGTGGAATGTACTGCCGAAAATGCCAAAGTAACCCACCAACCCACGGGCAAAACGTTGACTTACGGCGAATTAGTAGAAACTGCCGCAAAGCTGGAAGTACCTAAAAATCCTACCCTAAAAGACCCGAAAGATTTCAAAATCCTTGGAAAATCTGCAAAACGCCAAGATATTCCTTTGAAAGTATCGGGTAGGGCCGTATTTGGAATAGACGCCGAACTGCCAAATATGGTCTATGCGTCGGTGGAACGTTGCCCTGTTTTTGGGTCTAAACTCAAAGACTTTGATAAAACAGCTACCCTTAAAGTGGCTGGTGTAGAGCAAGTTGTAGAGGTAGAACGAGTTTTTGGCGTTTATAAAACCACGGGAGTAGCCGTCGTTGCCACCAACTATTGGGCTGCCCTGAAAGGCAGAAAAGCACTGAAGGTCAATTGGGATTACCAAGGCAAAGAACATTTTAATTCGACTGATTATACCCAACACCTGAGAGATTTGGCTAGAAATGAGGGGGTAATAGACAAAAGCGAAGGTGATTTTGATAAGATTTTTGCCGAATCCGTGCAAAAGGTGGAAGCTTTCTACGAAACACCTTTTGTATCACATTCTACGATGGAGGCCATGAATTGCACCGCTCATTGGCACGAAAATGGTAATCTTGAAATCTGGACTTCAACCCAAGTTTCTTCTGATACGGTTCGTGATATGATGAGTCGTTTTGGCTTAAAAGAAGAAAATATCACGCTCCACACTTGTTTTAATGGCGGCGGTTTTGGCCGAAGACTCGCCATTGATTTTATTATCGAAGCGGTAAATTTGGCAAAAACCATCAAAAAGCCCGTAAAACTTATCTGGACACGGGAAGACGATACGCAATTAGGGCCTTTTCGCCCGCCTACTTTCTCGGCACTGAAAGGGGCTTTGACCGCCGAGGGTAAATTGGCAGCATTTCAACACAAAGTTATTTCTCCAACCATCTTGTCATTTCTTAATCCAGCATTCGACAAAACCAAAGTGGACGAAACAATGGTGGAAGGTATCAGTCATCAGGCCTATGAAATGCCAAACATGAAAAATGTATTTGTATATGCCGATATTCATGTGCCTTTGTTGTGGTGGCGGTCGGTAACGAGTTCTACTTTGGCCTTTTCACACGAATGTTTTATTGACGAACTGGCGCATAAAGCAGGCAAAGACCCGATGACATTCCGTTTAGAAATGCTCACAAAAGAGTCTGATACCAAGCGTGTTTTGCAAAAACTGAAAGAAGTGTCGAACTGGGATAGACCGCTACCTAAGGGCAAAGGTCGCGGTGTGGCGCAATGGAGCTTCTTTGCGGGATTGGCAGGGCAGGTGATTGAGGTGACGAAATTGTCGGACAATTCAGTGAAAATTGATAAAGTTTATGTGGTCATTGATTTGGGGACAGTCGTGAATCCTGATACCGTAAAAGCTCAGATGGAAGGCGCGGTAATTATGGGTATTACAGCCGCTACCAAAAACGGCATCACCT
>JBDHXS010000763.1:0-2964 GCA_039810845.1 Runella sp.
TGGGAGACGAACTTAAACAACTCCCTTTTACTCTTAACGAAATGGGAACCCCTTTCTATGTAGTTTCCGAGCATAACACAACTTTTACAATTTATAAAAACGGCAATGCGGTGTCTTTAGTAAGGCCATCTGAGCCTGACGATAAAACCAAGCAGGTTGTTTGTAAACCCTTTCATCTTTTTCTGAAAGAAGAAAAACTGATTAAATCAGAGATAAGCAAAACCAAAGTGATGTAAATGGTGATAAAATAGTCATTGCACAAAAGGGTGTCAATAATCGTATAATGATAAAAACACTCATTTGTTATGCAATCAAAAACACCTATTGTACTTGGTTATGAGCAATCCTCCCAAGCAAATACCACCCCATTGGTAGGTTTTATGCCCTCTCAGCTGCTTACCAACGGTACAAAAAATGACGAAAATTCATTAATTTCGTACAGTGGAGAAGCACACCTGACAACCATCGCCTCTACTGGCTCAGGCAAAACCATCAGTGTTATAACCCCTACGCTTTTGACGAATCCAAGTTCAGCAGTAGTTTTTGACCCCAAAGGAGAACAATATTTTGCCACGGCAAAGCAACGTCTCAGAATGGGACACGAGATAATTGCCGTGAATCCTTTCGGTGTACCGAATATACCCAACAATCACCACATTAACCCATTCGACACCTTTTCTCTATCTAACGCACAAGTAGAGCAAGACTCCCAAACCATTGCAACCTTTGTAGGACATCAAAGTAGTAAAAATATGAATGATCCATTTTGGGATAATACGGCAAGAGGAGGTTTTTCTGGACTGATTGCCCACGTTGCGACAAGTCCTACCCTTGAAAAAAGCCTACAATCGGTTTATAATCTGTTATTTCAAGATGATGTGATTTATGGGTTAGCCCAATTATTGGACTCAAAACAGGTAGTAAGTAAGATGGCCTATGCAGAAATAGCGTCACTCCTTCAAATGCCTGACGTAACTCGTGGAGGGGTTTTGGCAGTAATGCAATCATTTCTAAAGAACTTCATGGCAGAAAAGCTACTCGAACATATCTCTCGTCCAACAAGCTTCAATCTTCAAGACTGGATTACTGGGGAAAAGCCAATGACAATATATATTGTCATTCCACCTTACCGAATGAATTCGCACAGCAGCATCCTCAAAATGTATTTTTATACACTCATGATGGCGGCCATGAGCCGTACTCAAATCCCCACCAATCCTACATTATTCATTCTTGATGAAGCAAGTCTTCTTGGGTCTTTCGATTTTCTAAGAATCATCCATTCGGTAGGACGTGGTTATGGCATTCGAGCTTGGTCGTTTTGGCAATCATTTAGCCAACTAAAAGAAAGCTTTCCAAATTGCTGGTCCGAAATCATTGATAATTGTGGTGTAATTCAGCTCTTTGGCCAAGCTTCCCAAACCACGTTGCATCAATTTATGGAACTTTCAGGTTTAGAGATCAATCGCCTTAAAAATATCTCATCTAAGGACCAATTATTGCTTATAAACGGGGTTCCTACCATATCTAAACGATTCAATTACCTGGAAGACGAGTTGTTTTTTGGTAAATACTCACCCAATCCGTATTACACAAAAAAAGGGACTTTCAAAGAGTCCCCCTGCATATAAAGCCACTTATCTTACAATATCAGATCCAATTTTCTTTTCAAGACGCCTTTTCCTTGTCTTAAATAAGTAGAGTAGGCCCGCCTTGAAACGCCAATTAAATCGGCCATTTCTTGTTGGTTAAGCTGCTGATTGTCCACCCAAATATTTCCATCAACGAGCGCAATCAAAGTCATGAATATCACTCGATTATCATCTCTCAAAGCACGTATCTTGTCCAAGTTTTCAGTAAAAAAAGACACTAAGCTCAGAATACTACCTGCAAAATCATCGCTTGACAAGGGAATACCAAGCTCTTCAATTACAGCTTTGATATCCATATTTTGGTTTAGATCGGCCATTCGATGAGCAACATTGACATGTGACAGTAGATTTAATTGGGCATTCTGATGGTCCCAATAGTCTTTCACAGCCGACTTTGTGATTGCTGCTATCAATGAATCTATGTCGGCATACGGGCTCGCTCCGCCAGTGGCAATTGTGTCGAAAAGTTTTAGCAAACATGAGTCAAATACCTCTTCGACAGCATTGATTCTCCAGTCCTCGCTGCGCTGATTTTGCTTTTGAAACTGTCTTTGCAAAGATTTAAAAAGCGTTTCGAAGGCATAAACACAACTTCCTTCAAATTCTTTGATAAAAAAACTAATATCTTCTTTAGAAGAATTCTGAAATTTTTTAAACCATGGGTCTTTCATGACTCTACCGTACATTGCTTTTACGTTGATAAGGGTCTGACGAAGCTCGGTTTTCTTAAAAGCTATTGAGTTTTTTAACTCAGCTTCCACAACTAAGTTAAAGAGAACGTCATTGGTAAAGGGCGAACCACCTGCTGGTAATTCGTCCAGTAAAGCGCGAATCTCTTGAGCTGAACTATGCTCAAGAAGTTTCCTTATCTGATGATCCGCCTTGCTTTTTGGGGGAATACCGATAGCCCTAACGGTTGAAATAGATCTTTCGAATCGCGGTAATTTTCTACTGGAAATCAAGACAGAAGCCAGTCGTTTGCAGTACTCAAAAATTAGATCATTATCATCACTGTCTAAGCAACTTAGAAGGTAATCAAGATAGGTTGCGTTTTTCAAAACATTAACCACATTTATTCCTAAAAGCCTTTCAGACTCATAGAGAGTTAAAGCTTTAAATTGGCAAGACGGGAACAAAGAATTCACATAACGACCTGCCGTGTTATTGGCAAATGTTAAGGTTATACCAATTTCAATAGACCTCTTTCTTAAATAAATATAACTATTTAAATATTTAGGTTTACCAATCCACAAACAATTAACCAAACTTGAGTAATATGATTTAAATGATTTCGATAGGTCTCTTTTACGAT
>JBDHXS010000764.1:0-2961 GCA_039810845.1 Runella sp.
TGCTGTAGCTGTTGACCAAAATAAAATGCAACTGCCGAAAAATTTCTTGCTGAAAGGCTATCTGCGATTTGCCACGAGCCACTGTAAAAATTTTCTGGTTGTAAACGATTCACCTCCTGCGATTTATAAGGGAAGTTGTAGGTGGTCAGTACACTTTGCCAATTTAACAAGCGAAGATTGGCCTTATGCAAGTCGGTAAGTGTCTGACGAGCGAATTGGTCATTTTTAAGCATAAATGCCATATTTGACTGGCCAGCACACACCCACACATCACCGATGAGAATGTCAGTAAGTGTGATGGTATCTTGTTTGCTACTAATCTGCCACTGCTGTGGCTGACTGTTGGCTTTCTGAGCAGGTAGGCGTACAGACCACGTAGAATCGGCTGCAGCTGTGATTTGGTAGGAAGCAGCAACGCTTGACAGACGGGTCGTCCGTACTACAACTTCTGTATTCGGTGCTGCTTTTCCCCAAATAAGTATGGGTCGGTCGCGCTGTACAACCATGCCCGATCCAAAAACTTTGGCTATTTTAAATTGAGCATACCCTGTCGACAATGCCAAGCAAACCAGTAATAACAGACAAATGATGGTTGCATTCCCAACCGCGCTTTTGCACTTTTTATGGATTGTTTTCAACAGGGACATGTTTTACTGTTGTGTTGTTTTTATAAACGATTTTCGCCTTTCCAAGCTGTTACAGAGTTAAGAAAGGGTTTTTCTGAATCATACTTTGGGTTAGGAGCGGGCATGAGTGCCCCTGTCTCTTTTTGCCAACGTTTCAGTTTTTTGAGCAATTGTTGAGCTAATTCAGGCTTTTCTTGTGCTAAATCATGTGTTTCTGAAACATCTTCTTTCACATTATACAATTCTAAACGTCCACTCTCGAAGTATTCCAACAACTTATAATCACCCGACAAGACAGCACCCGTTGGCGGTCGTTGAGGCGTGTGGTAATGCGGATAATGCCAAAACAAAGCCCGGTTTTGGAATGCCGATTGTCGATTTGGAAACAGGGAAACAAAATTTTTTCCATCTGCGTCTTTTTTCTTGGGTAAATGCGTCATTTCCAACAAGGTAGGCACGAAATCAATGCTGCAAAGCGGGGTTTCATTTTGCGTTTGAGGTATTGTCATGGCTGGATACCGCACCAACAAAGGCACACGAATACCCCCTTCGTAATAGAACCCTTTTCCTTCCCGCAAAGGCGCATTACCGTCCACTTCTACTAAACCGCCATTGTCGGACGTAAAAATCATAATGGTATTTTGGCGCAAACCTAACTCGTCCAATTTTTTCATGATTCGCCCTACGCTTTCATCCAAACTCTGAATCATAGCCGCATAGGTCGGATTTTGTTTTGTCAAGCCCAATCGCTTCTTTTTTTCATCGTATTTTTTGATGTATTCTGGTTTGCCTTGCAAGGGTGTATGCACTTGGTAATAGCTCATATTCAAGAAGAAAGGTTTACCGCTTTGTGCTCCTTTTTCCATCAGCTTTATAGCTTGGTCAGTTAGAAAGTCTGTCAGATAATCACCTTCTTTCCCACTCTCGGGCAAAAATTTTACCGAATAATCGGCATTAGGCGTCACGTTCTTGTACGGATAAAAATACGAGCCAGGCTGTCCTTTGGAATGCCCGCCGATGTTGACATCAAAGCCTCGGTTATGCGGCCAAAACTCCTCGGTTTCTCCCAAATGCCATTTGCCCACATGGTAAGTAGCGTAGCCGTTTTTGTGTAAAATTTCGGGTAAAATTTCTTCCTCACGAGGGAGTTCATAACGCATCTTCGCGGTTTGAAGTTTGGCATACGGATACACCACACCAGGAATCCAATCGGTGATTTTGAGGCGAGCTGGATACTTGCCTGTCATGATGCTCGCTCGCGTGGGTGAGCATACCGCACAAGCTGCGTAAGCCCGCCGAAACTGCATCCCTTCTGCTGCCAATTTGTCCAGATTAGGAGTTTCGTGAAACGTATTTCCGTAACACCCTAAATCGGCCCATCCCAAATCGTCGGCCAGTAAAAAAATAATATTGGGATGTGAGGAAGGTCCTAAAGCCGTATGAAAGCCTGTCCCAAAAGCAGTAATAAACGCCGCTAAAATGATTATTCTTTTTTTCATCAGATAGAACTGGTTGTGTTATAAGCGGCAACTTACAACTTTTAATTGGTTTGCATTTGCGACGGATGGGCTGTCTGTACCACAATTTACTTTCAAAGTGAATAAATCGTCAAGCCTTCCAATTTTTTCGCTTCTTCTGGCAAAAGCACACTAAACAAATACCCGAACAAAACGATCGAAATCAGCCCTGTAAAGGCATACATTAGCAAATTGAGGGCGGTATTTCCTCCCCCCCTTTAAATAATCATCCGTCGAATTTTGAGGCCACGACGACCACCATCCAATACCAATCATCAACAAAGAGTACAGGATCAATACCACGTAGTCAAGCGTTGAAAAATAGGTCTTTTATTGAATTGTGCCCTTCCAAATCTCGGGCGTGCGCACTCCTGCCCTGATTTCGCCACTTGGAATATAAACGTCGTTTTTCCACTTTATGGCGGTGGTCGTTACTTGCCCCACCGATGGGATTTGGTCGAGTACATGCCATTGGTCGGTAATGGTATTGTACAATAAAACGTCTTTCAAAAAACCTGGATGATTACTCAACAGTTTCGCTTTTTGTTCTTGAAGTGTTTGTCTTTCTGTTTCACTTTTTGCTTCAGCAATTGCTTTATTAAATCGTTCTACTTGACTAAAAGTCTGCCCATTATCGCCACTTATGACGAGTAAATAAGTAGCACCAACAGCCACACTCGTCGCTGCCGAAATACCAACTACGTGGCCGTCGGCTGTCATTGGATTTAGCTTTTTCCACGTATTTTTCTTTAAGTCAAAGGCAAAACAATCACTGTAAAACGTGCTGATGCCGTCGGGATTTTTGCGTCTTCATCCCA
>JBDHXS010000765.1:0-2938 GCA_039810845.1 Runella sp.
CGCTATGCCGCCGCCATCAACGACCCCGTCTGCATGGCACTAACATACGCAGGCGTAGCGGGCAACAGCGAACAAAGCAACGCACTCATTATCAGAGGAAATAGTCCTAAAGGTGTACTTTGGCGTATGGAAGGAGTTGAAATTCCTAATCCTAATCACTTTGCCGAAGAAGGCGCAACAGGAGGCGGCATCAGTGCATTGAGTGTCAATATGTTAGGCAATTCTGATTTCTTTACGGGTGCTTTTCCCGCCGAATACGGCAACGCCACCTCAGGTGTATTTGACTTAAAGCTCCGCAAAGGCAACGACGAAAAACGGGAATATGCCCTACAAGTAGGTGTATTGGGTGTAGATTTGGCTGCCGAAGGGCCATTTTCTAAAGGTAAAAAAGCTTCTTATTTGGTCAATTATCGCTATTCAACCCTCGAAATGCTCAAAAAAGCAGGTATCCAAATCATCGGAGACGCCGCGCCAGATTTTCAGGATGGGGCTTTTAAACTCTTCTTTCCAGTAAGTAAAAATAGTACTCTTTCGCTCTGGGGCATGGGTGGGTTGAGTCGGCAGATTCGTCGGAGAACAACCCAAAACGATGCATTTCATTCCGACCGCGCCGTCGTGGGACTCAATTATACGCACTTTCTTTCCGAAAAATCGTTTGTAGATGCTACACTGAGTTGGGCCGCCAACCGCCAAACTTATGACGCCACTCGCCTACAACAACTTTACCTTCGGGAAGAAAATTTCACCAATCAAGCCTATCGTTTGTCGTTGCAGTCCAACCATAAATTTAATGCCCAGCACTCACTACGTCTAGGACTGATTGTAAGCAACTTGCACTTTAAACTCCTCAACCGTACCACGGATGGCCCCAGAGTAAGTACGACCGTTAACCAACAAGGAGACACCTATTTGTTACAAGCGTATGGTCAATGGAAGTACCGAATTTCACCTACGTTAACGCTCAATTCGGGGGTTCATGCTACGGTTTTGGCCTTAAATAACCAGTCTTCAATCGAACCTCGCGGCGGATTTCGTTGGAATCTCACACCGCGTCATGCGTTGACTGCGGGTATGGGTATTCATAGTCGTACCGAGGCACTTTCGACCTATTTTGCGGAGGTAAAAAGTGTGAATGGAAACGTAAGTTTGGCCAATAAAAATCTGTCCTTGCTCAAATCTGCCCATTTCGTGCTGGGCTACGAATTTCGCCCGCGCGACGATTGGCGGTGGCAAGTAGAAGCGTATTATCAACGTCATTATGACGTGGCTATTGGCACAGCCAATGCCAAAGGCGCTTTTTTGCGCTCCGAATCACTCCTCAATCTCATGGACGGCTATACCACTGACTCGCTCGTGAGCGACGGAACAGGGCGTAATTATGGATTAGACTTTACGTTAGAAAAATTTTTGACCCAAGGTTTTTATTTTATTCTCACCACTTCTTTCTATCAAGCCAAATACACTGCCCGCGACGGAGTGGAACGAAACAGTCGATTTAATGGAAAATTTGTTCAAAATATTTTACTGGGAAAAGAATGGAAAATGGGAAGAAATAAAACCAATACGTTGGCCGTTAATGTGCGTAGCTTGTGGGCGGGCGGCAACCGGTATGTGCCAATAGACTTGGTACAATCCCAAAAACGTAACACGACCGTACGCGTTTATGAACGCTCTTACGAAGCGCAATTGCCCAACTATTTTCGTTTTGATACGCGCTTGAGCTATACAAAAAACCGCCGAAGGACAACTTCGACGGTTTCAATAGATATTCAAAATCTCTTCAATCGTACAAATCTTTACCAGCCTTTTTATGACTCCGCGACCAAAAGCCTCCAATTTGATACTCAATTAGGCTTAGTACCGATTCTGAATTGGCGATTGGAGTTTTAGAAGTTATTCAATCACTTCGTTAAAAATGGTTCGCGTTATAAACAAACAATGTTACTCATATTCAAAATCGTATATTCGAGAGGTATTTGACCAATAATCAGTTCTCTTAATAGGTAAGCCCATAGAGTTATATTCATATTTAAAAGATTCACGCGCTATAATTGCTTTTACCCCATTTTCATCTACATCAAAAGTAGCCACTATGTTGTTGGAAAATCGCCAGTCGCCTGAAATAGGCATAAGCGCATACGGCATATTTAATTTAAAAAATGGATTCTTCTGATTATCATATTCTGTAAGCCAAGTACCTGTCAATTTTCCACTGGCGTCGAATCCTTTCGACTTTCGTTGAGTAAGTAAAGCATTATATTCTGAAGTATAGTAGTAGAGCATTTTTCCATCTATACCATATTGTTCTTGCTTTTCCTCTTGACCATTGGCATTGTAACTAACTAATTGATAGGTACTATTGCCCGTTGGCGCATCTGCTGATACCCTAACAATCCTGCTGGCTTTTCCTTGGGTATCGTAATAATAATAAAGAATATGGTCTTCTTTTAAGGGTGCTCCCGGCTTAGGCAAATTACTTGAAGTACTATTCCAAGAAGACCAAAATTCAGTTCGTTCAACTTGCCCATTTTCTTTGCGAAAAACGCGCAGATTCCCCAAAACACTAATTCCATCAGCCTGATAAGTTTTCCATTCTGAAAACTGTCCCTGAAGGTCATAAAAGAATTGTACTCTCAACTTACCATCAGTCTTAATCGTTTTGATACGGTTATAAAAAACCAAGGGGTCTTTAGGACGACATCCTAAAAACCCCAAAATCGACAGAACGATTACAGCTACATATCTCATATTCTGACCAAGAATACTTACACGGCATTAAACACTGCGTCCATTTTTTCACTAATTACCTGTAAGCGTTTGCGGTCGCCGCCGGGCACTTCGGCAGAACCCCAGCCAGAATAGCCGATTTTGGTAAATGCTTTATTGACCACAGGCCAATTGCAATCCCCTTCCATTAGCTCTACATTGAAGCCTTTCC
>JBDHXS010000766.1:0-2933 GCA_039810845.1 Runella sp.
CGATTGGGACAAAAAAGTAAGCCGTGATTTCTGGGCAAAAACGCCTGATTTTCAATACCAAATACCGTCCGTGGGGTGGGTATTGGCGACTCATTGGGTGTCGTTGGCGGCGTTGGTGGTTTTTACGGTGGGGTTGTTGTGGGGTATTAACAAAAGTTTGAAAACCCTTAAAATCGTCTGACAATGCAGCAGTTTTTATTAATTCTCAAAAACGATTGGCTGATTTTAAGGCGCGGGAAAGCCCTCAAAATAGTGGCGACACTGGCAGTGGCAGCGGGTTTGTATTCCCTTTTTTACGGTAAAACAGTCATTGACCGACAGCGTGAGACCATCGTTACCCTCCAAAAAGACGAAAAAACGCGTTTAGATTCGTTGGAGGCTTGGGCAAAGTTGGATACATCCATTGCTGCAAACAAAGCCAAGTGGGAAACGGCTACCAGTGCCTACGAAGTGAATGTACCCGAAGGTTATCGGTATGCCATCTATACTCCCTCCGACATTACTCCACTCTCGATTGGGATGCGCGATTTGTTCCCGTATTATCAGGATGTATGGGGAAGGGCCATCTATCGGCAGATTTTTCAACAGGAAATAGCTAATCCCCAAAAACTGGCGGTCGGGCATTTTGATTGGGCATTTGTGGTGATATTTATTTTGCCTTTGTTGCTGATTGTCTTGTCTTACAGTCTTTTATCTTCCGAAAAAGAGCAAGGGACGTATTCGCTTTTACTTGCGCAGCCCGTCAGTTTACGCCAAATTGTGCTTGCCAAACTCGGTCTTAGGGCGGCACTAATGGTCGGATTTTTAGCCGTCATTTCGGTACTTTCGGTTTTTGTGTTGGGTATCAATTTCAGTGAAAACGGCGGTCTTTGGCTGCGGTTTTTTGGGGTAGCCCTTGCTTATGGCTTGTTTTGGTTGGCGGTGATTTTGGCAGTGGTATCGTTCCAAAAGAGTTCGGCATTTAACGCCCTCACGTTGTTGGCGGTATGGATTTTGCTTATCGTAGTTCTGCCTGCTTTCACCCAGCAGTGGCTCACGGTCAGTCAACCAATTGACCGCTCGGTGTTTGAGAACTTGGTACGCGATGAGTATAGTATGGAGCGACCTGATTCGGTTGTATTGAAAGACTATTACGCCCGCCATCCTGATCGCTATTTCCCAGAAGACACCGCCAAACGCGATCCTGAACTACGAGGTTATTATGCCCGTAACGAATGGGTTGATTTGACCTTGGAACCGTTGGTACAAAAGTACGAAGCGCAGGTACAGCAACGCGAAGCCACTGTTGAAGCCCTGAATTGGCTACTGCCTGCGGTAAATGTACAAGAACTATTCAACGGGCTGACCAATACATCAACGGCAGCTCACCGCGACTATCTGCACCAAATCAAGGTGTTTCATGGTCGTTGGAACGACTTCTTTTTGCCAAAAACTTTTAAAAACGAACGATTAACCCCGTCTGACTATGCCTTGTTTCCAAAATGGGAATTTCAACCTTTGAACCAACATTTTTCGGTGGCTGTCGGGTTGCTAAAGTTACTTTTGGCAACAGGGTTATTGCTGGGCTTGGGTTGGGTGAAGTTGAAGTGAGTGACTGAGAACGTTGTCGCTTCCCTCAAGTACTTGCGTACAGCTAACCCATAACCATTAACTGTACGCAAGCACTTAACAGGCAGCCATAAGTAATTCGAGATTAACAAATCTGTATTACTTCTTCAAATTTGCCAAAAACTCAATCACATCACGGATTTCGCGTTTTGAAAGCAGCGAACCCATCGGTGGCATACCTGACGGCATATTTTCGCGTTTGGCAATACGGGCCACAGGAATCACCAACGGCTCGGCATCGGAGGTGGTGATGGTGTTATATTTCATATTTTAGCCCTAATGCTTCTACAAAGGCCTTCTCTTTCTTGACTATTAAGCTTTTTCTAATGTCTAAAATTTTTCTTTTTAATGTGTCTTCAGAATAGATATTGAATATTTCACTCATTTGGCTTGTTAAAAAATAGTTTTCGTACTTTGAATTATATTTTTCTTTTTCAAGCATGAAAGACATATCTTTTGATTTAGGAAATTGCTCTGTTAAAAGATTAATTGTAGGTAAAACCCCTTCTGGTAATAAATTTCCTTTTTCATCCTTTATATCAACGAATAAATAATTCATATTTAGACCTTCTACCTTAGATGTTTCGATTTTTTTAAAATTATTGGAGTGATTCAGCAAAAAGAGAACGAGTGCTTTAGCTATTACGCTACAGAAAAAGATTTTGGGAGGAAATTCAAATACAGAAAATGCAGTATAAGGAATGTAATTGAAAAAAGGGTATTTTTAATAATATTTTAGAAAACACATCTATTATTTCTAACCATTTTTACACAAATCAAGCAAAAGGCGAAATAATATTTTCTAAAAATGCCAACAAATCTTTTTTCAAAAATACCACTACATATAACGGACTTTGGAACACAGATGTTGCCAATACCAATAATAACACTATTAATTCTTATCAAACCAACAAGACGCCTTCTAATAGTTTCCAAAATTCATTTAGTGCAATTATTCCTTGGAAAGAAAAATTAGTCAATATAAGACGACGGCAACATCTACTCTCCATATGGTTGGGAATAGCCATCGCAGTCTGATTATATATCATCATATACGTATCTACTTACAAAACCTCAGAAGGACTTCTAAAATTCCCACAGCAACTCAGTGGTCAAAATCAGACAACAAATCATGACGATAAGTTTAACGAAGATAATACAAACTGACCAGAACTCAAAACTTCTCTTTCTCAAACCTGATTACTTAGCATCACTCCTTTGTATGAATGAGAATTGATCAGTGATTTGGTCATAGAACATGAAAAATATATCCATCTCATCCTGGTACGTCAAGACGGTGGAGATTTCCTCCATCTCCATCCCGA
>JBDHXS010000767.1:0-2931 GCA_039810845.1 Runella sp.
AAAAACGGATTTATCATCACTTATGATTGTCCTTAAAAGAAATTATTCCCACGCCTTCACTTCCAAGATTTCCTGCCGGCGGGTGGTATAGCACCGTGATATGCGTTCTTGCCGTAATTGCCAATCTCTTCCGAAACCTTGCACGGTGTATCTCCCTGAAATAGCTTGACCGATTTGGGGTTCATTTTTGGTCACTGGAATAGTTTCTAAAATTGTATTTTTTGCTTTTTCTCTCGTTTTGGAGCTCTCCATCTTTTGGTCAGTGGGCCCTTCATTTGGTGAGCCTGCTCTGGCGTTAAATAATCACAATCGCACCGACGACCCGATGCCATGAGGTTATAATGTGTTATAGTTTTCAATTGCTCATTGTATTTTTTCTTCAGCGGCTTGAATATCGAAAAAACAACGATTAAGTAACATATCTTCCACTCGATCGGTCCCATTTGATAGTTCGGTTCATTCATTCAGCTAACGCATATTCTTAAGTTCACCCTGTTCAGTCATACTGATAGAATTATTATGCAAATTCAATAAATCAATATATTCTCGACAGCAGTATTGGACGCCCCGGTCAGAATGAGGTTAGGATGTAAATGACTTTTATTCTCTTTTATAGCCATTTTCAAGGCAACGACAGGGCCAATGGCTCCTAATGAATCTTCCAGTGCTCAACTCACAATTTTTCCGGAATAGGCATCCGTAATCAAACTTAAATAAACAAATCCACTACCAATCAGAATATAGCGGGGCGCCCGGTGGCGTTATGTCGCTAACCCATAATGAATGAGGAACTCTTTGCCAATAGTGAGATTGGGGTACTTTAAATAGTGGTGATGTGACCGCACGTACGACCCGGTATAATCAAATAAGAAAGCATTCGTCACCGGTCTATAAAAGCCCTGAACAATTTGAAAATGAGTATTATAAAAATCTGACAAATTCACTGTATCGCTAAATTGAACCACCTCAATGTTCACTTAAAGATTGCAAGTGCAATAAAAATCCGTAAACATTTTGCCGACAGATTTTTTATCTTTTACAAAAGCAGCCTTTGGCCGGTAAACGCATTTTCCTATCAGGCAATTTAGACTTCCCTATGATTCTTCAATTGCCCCAATATTGATGGAGCTTTTGGCTATTGTAAGTACCCCGTTTCATGAGACAAATTTCCAATTACAACCTACGGATTGGGCAGTTGCGATATGGCGGCAGTTACATTCCCTCAGCCCTGTTTAGTACGAACCTGTAATAATGATATAACTGTTGAGCATTTAACGCCAAGCCGATATATTGCAAATGGCTATAGTAGCGGTGTGGGCTTTTATACCCGAGCTTTTGTCCCTAGCGATTCTTTCCCCATTCCTTAAAAATAAATCGCAAAGCATCGAAATAAGCAACAACCGGTTCGGTCATGTGTGTTTCAGTTGGATAATGTTTATAGTGTGCTAACCGCTAATTATTGGACACGTAAATGATAGAAAGTTAGAGACTATAAGCACAGATTTTAGTCTTATTTTGGGTTAATTCTTTCATGTCAATGTTGTGTTTGAGCAAATACTTGTAAGGGCTTTGGAAAGCAATTCCTCCGTGTATCCTCTCAAAATTATAGAAGTTTCTAAAGTCTTCCAATGTTTTTCGAGCATCCTTCAAATCGTTAAACTCAAACCTTTGACACACACAGCTTTCCATAATGGAATGATAGGCTTCGATGTGCGCATCTTGTTGTGGGGTTGCAGGCTTTGTGAATTCTTGTTTGAGTTGTTTATCTCGAAAATATTTTTGGACTTCAGTGGCTACAAACTGGCTGCCATTATCACTCCTTACGCAGATTCCTGTAGGTAAATCGTAACTCTCAAAGAGGTTATCAAATAATGAAATAACATCTTCTTTTTTAATGGTAAAAGCACAATATTGGCCTAAATTCCACCTTGAATTTACATCTATCACCGTCAATACCTGCATACTTTTTCTTTTTCCTGCAATCCAGACATACTTTATGTCAAATTCCCAGTAATCGAACGGTATTTGAGTCTGCGGAATTAAATCTTTGACCCAATTACGCTTCCCCATTTTAGAACTAATAGCGTACCTGCTTTGAAGTAAACCACTCTCTTTCATGAGTTTATAAACTGAATGCTTACTTACTCTAAAACCTAATTCATCTCTCAGGTAGATATATGCTTTGTAATAGCCATAATCAACAAAGGGTTTTTCAAAGAGTCCTTTCAACGTTTCAATCACATGATGAGCCTCTATTTTACCACCCTCTGCATCAAGAAATTCGGCATATGGTTTGCGTCCGGATTTGCCTAAAGTAGCTTTGTAATAATAACTACTTCTGGCGATGAAACAGGATTTTAGAACTGTTTTAATACTGCCTCCTAAAAGAATAAATTCATTGGCTACTTCCAAGCGAATTTGCTTACTTAAAGGCTTTTTTTTAACAAAGCATCCTTGATTCTAAGTGATAATTCTTTCTCAGCGATGATCTCTTTATAAGCTTGAATCTCTCGCTGAAGGCGAAGAATTTCTTTGTCCTTATCAGAGTTACTAACACCGGATGGGTTTGAAAAATCTCCTTTTTCGTAGTGGGAGACCCAGTTATAAATGTTCGCACTGGAGACGTTAAACTCCTTAGAAGTCTTAGCAGCTCCGTGTTCTTTGTAGTGCTTCACTATCGTCAGTTTTTCCTCCTGACTCCATGATTTTTGATGTTTTCCCATTGAATCACAAATTTAAAAGTTATACCCTAATTTGTGTCCAACTTTTTAGCGGGCTAGATTCCAATTAACGATTGGTACTGGGAAAAAGTAGAAAAATTCCCTAATGAATTGCCTAAAAAATTTATTGCATTAGTTATAAGTCAAACCGTTTTTAGACATTTGGCTATTTCAAAGTTAGCTAAAGACCCTAAATACGATGATTTGGTGA
>JBDHXS010000768.1:0-2931 GCA_039810845.1 Runella sp.
GATTACCACACGTGTGTTGCTTTCTTCGCGAACATACTCCTCAAGTTTGTTGTTAATTTGACCTTCAAAAGGTGCAGAAGCTACTTCACCCGTTACGAGATTCTGCTCGTATTGCGTGTAAGGCACGTATCCAAACTTGTATTCAAACCAGAAGTTTGACATGTGAACGACGATAAACACAAGCAAAATAGTACCAAGCAGCGCCATACTACGCGAAAACCACGAACTGTTGGCCTTCCCGTTGCTAACTACATAGCGTTGACTACCTCTAGCCTGACGGTTTTGGTAAGCTAAGTAGAGTCCTTCGATGGCATGAAGGATAATAAAAGCATACAAGCCATACGAAATGGTTTTAATAAGTGGGTTAGTAGTCATAAAAACGGCATAGACATTAAAAGCCAAGCCGTCGTCCTGTTTAAATAATTGTAAATTTCCACTCATGTGGACAATCAGGAATGAACACAAAAACAGCCCAGTAAGGGCCATAACCAACTTTTTTCCAATCGAGCTTGATAGTGTTTGAGTAACCCAAGACATATCTCAATTTGTTAGATTAAAACGATAATTAGTACTGTTTTTCAGCGGTCAAAAGTAGGCGTCAATCAATTTAGAAACAATCTAAAGTTGAACTTTTTTTACTAATTCATTATCCTTATATTAGGTTTAATTTTGTAACCAGTTGTATGATTTTTTTGTTTTAGCAAAAAGCACAGAAAACATTCATAAAAAGTACTATTGCTTTTAAAAACAATAAAAATTACACCATTTACCGAAATATTTCGTTTTTTAATTAATACTTGCAGTATCCTTTCTGCAATCTACTTTTGACCCCGTTATTTACTCCTATTTACCAATGAGGCATTTGACACTACGTATCTTTTTCTTTCTCTTATGCATTTGTAGTGCATACTATTCTCATGCTACACACGTTCGCGCGGGTGAGATTACGGCCAAACGTATTTCTGACCGTGATTTAACCTATAAACTGACCCTGAATACCTATCACGATGAAATCGGTGGCAGAATGGCGAGCGATGGACAAAACGACGTTACCTTCTGTATTCGCCCTTTTAGTGGCGGTACAGGTTCTACTTTATTTGCCAAACGGTTGAGAAGAGTTCCGATTAATACTGCTACTTCACTTAATATTTTTGAGGCGGATTTTACTTTCTCTTCTCCGGGTGTGTACGTTATTTCGGTAGGGATTGAAAATCGAAATGATGGGGTAGTGAATATGTCAGGTTCAGTCAATACCCCATTTTATGTAGAAACTGTATTGGTGATTAATGCTTCTCTGGGCTTAAATCGTACACCAGTAATGCTCAATCCACCGCTTGATTCGGCACGGATAGGGCAAAAATTCTGTCATAATCCTGCGGCCTTTGATGCCGATGGAGATAGCTTATCGTATCGTCTTTCTATTCCGAAACAAGGAACGCCAGGAACTTGTATTAATAGAAATGTAAACGGTTATCGCGATCCTGCTTTGGGAATCAACCCTGATGCCAAAAATGAACTTCAAAACGGACCTGCTACATTTACCATTAATCCTGTAACGGGTGATTTATGTTGGGATGCACCTGCCGTAGCAGGAATTTATAACGTAGCTTTTATCATCGAAGAACGGCGCGATGGGGTCAAGATTGGAGAAGTAGTGCGCGATATGCAGATTGTTGTGGCCGATGGAGTGAATAGAAGGCCACTCATCGACCCAATACCTAATGTATGTGTCGAAGCAGGCCAAACAGTGACGCAGACGGTTCGTGCCACTGATCCAGATAACAATCGGCTTTTGCTATCGGCTTATGGTGGCGTATTTAATGTCAATGCCGATGGGACTCCGATTGTTGCCCCTGACCCTTCGCTTATTGCTCGCGATTTTGCTACCTTCACTCCTACCGCTACTCAAGCCCAAACGTCTCCAGCTATAGGCACTTTCCGATGGCTTACCAATTGTGCCCATGTGCGAGAAGCACCTTATGATGTAATTTTTAAAGTAGAAGATGTACCTGCCCGTACCAGCATTCAATTGGCTTCGCTTGAGTCTTTCTCTATTCGGGTAGTATCTCCCAAACCCGTAGGGTTGACGGCGCAAGCTTCAACGGGGGCTATACCAGGGTTCACCCTGAATTGGACGGCCTATCGTTGTCAATTGCCGGGAGCACAAGTAGTAATTTATCGCAAAGAAGGATGTACAGGAGGTACTTTTAGTGGATGTACTAACCCTGGAGACCCCATTGCTTTGGGATATACCGAAGTGGGGCGCGTACCAGTAGCAACAACTACTTTCACTGACGACAACAACGGAAGAGGGCTAAAGCAAGGCGGCGTACAGTACAGCTATCGCATACGGGTTATTTTTGCTTTACCACAAGGAGGTACCAGCCCACTTTCTGACGAAACCTGTCTGGATTTACCCGCCCAAATCCCTGTATTGACAAATGTTACGATAGATACCACCAGTACCAACCGAGGAGTAATTACCGTGCGTTGGACACGCCCTCCTTTTAAAGCAGGAGACGTGCCAGGCCCTTATCAGTATCGCCTTTCACGGGCCACGGGCCTTAATGGAACTGATTTTACGGTTGTTGCAACCATCAACACCAATCTTGGGAATACGCCTGATACTATTTTTATCGATAGAAATTTAAATACCGTACAGAACGCATACCGTTATCGTTTAGAGTTTTTCTATACATTTAATGGGGTACTTACAAGTCTGGGAACAACCGAGCCCGCAAGTAGTGTACGACTGGCAGTAGCTCCAGCCTCGCAAGGACTGCGGCTGAACTGGCAGGCGGTAGTGCCTTGGCGTAACGAAAACCAACGCCACAGGGTGTATCGGGAAGTCCGTAATCGTCCAGGAACGTTTAACCTAATTGCAGAAGTAGCAGTACAAGGCGCCAATACATTTACGTACTTAGATGATGG
>JBDHXS010000769.1:0-2923 GCA_039810845.1 Runella sp.
AAGAAACACACTTTACTTCAGAAGTGATTTTGCGCCGTGCCATTAACGCTGCCTTACGGGTGGGAGGCGATAAAGAATTGCAATTGGTGATTGATTTTGCCCGTCGCACCGACATCAAAGACGACATCAAAGCTGAGGCCTTGGCGGCATTGGGTACTTGGACGAATCCTTCATACACCGACCGCGTGGATGGCCGCTATCGTGGTAAAATCGAACGTGATCCCGCTACTGTCAAGGCAAAAGTGCTACCTTTCATCGCTGGATTTTTAAAGGAGAAAAATCCCGAAACATTAATAGCCGTAGCAGGCTTATTGGCCGATTTGAAGATTTCAGAAAATAATGCTGACTTGGCAAAAATTTATGATGAAACCACTGAGCCCAAAGTGAAAGCAGCTATTTTGCCAGCACTCAACCAATTGGGGTACGGACAAATAGATGCTATCATCAAAAAAGGAATGGAAGACAAAGACGAAAGCGTTCGTACGGTATCGTTGGGATTGCTCAACAATAATAACGTGACCAAAGAAAGTCTCCCTGTCATTGTGAATTCGATTTTTACCAAAGGAACTACCCGCGAGCAGCAGAAAATGCTCGAGGTATTGGGCAAAATGGAAGCCGACAAAACGCAGGTGATTCTGGGTGGTTTGATTGACCAACTGAAAAATAAGCAGCTCTCGCCTAACCTTTCATTGGAGTTGAAAGAGGCCGTAGATGCGTCGGGCATAGCTTCATTGAAAGAAAAAATGGCTGCTTTAAAACCTAATGCTTCAGCTTTAGACGAATACGCCGAAACGCTTTTTGGCGGAAACCGATTTGCAGGACGTAATATATTTCTCAATAACTCTACGGCGCAGTGCGTTCGTTGTCATGCCATAGGCAATTCAGGCGGAGCTGTTGGGCCCTCGCTTACGCATATTGCCGATGTACTGACGCGTGAACAACTGTTGCAAGCGCTCGTCGAACCAAGTGTGCGAATTGCACCAGGCTTTGGTATGGTTACACTGACGCTCAAAGACGGACAAACAGTCAATGGAACATTAGCAAAAGAAACGGCTGAAGAGTTGACCATCAATACCTCTGATGCCGAGCCATTGGTGATTCCTGTGGCGCGTATTGCCAAACGCGAAAATATGCCGTCAGGTATGCCACCGATGGGTTCGCTGCTTTCAAAACGCGAAATCCGTGATGTGATTGAGTTTTTGGCGAATTTGAAGAAGTAAGTTAACCGTTATTTGCGGCTCGCCGCAGCGGTTAACTGTTATCTGTTCAATCAATAACCGCCGCAGAGCTTAGGCTTTGTGGCGGTTATTATTGTTATTTCATACTGTATCATTCAACCTAAGAATTCGTTTGTATATCTTTGTTCGATTGACAATCTTCTGGCTTTAAATCATGATTAGTACAATAAAATTTAAAAATTATAAAATTTTTAAGAGTTGGCAAACTCTACAAATCAAACCTATGACTGTTTTAATAGGGAAAAACAGTTCGGGGAAAAGTGCTGTTTTGAAGTTGCCAACATTAATACAAGGTTCTTTAGCAGGTGATTTCCCTGAACCATTACGATGGAAAAACAATGGTATAGAACTTGGTGGTGAGTTTAAAGATTTGATTTATGGTAGAAACCCATTAGGTCAATTAGAATTTAATTTGAATAGTGGGGAAGATGAATTGGAGGTAGTCGTTAGTCATTTAGAGGGCATTCCTAAACTTTTCTTCTGGAAATATAATGATAAGGAGATAATAGAACCTTCCGAAGAAGATTTTAATGGCTTTATTTATAAGCAATACTCTCTTAATAATCTATCATTAACTACAGAATACATTTCCTCATTACGATTGGGTTTAGAACGCTATTTTGACAAATCACCTCAAAAATTTAATAGGGTTGGCTTATTTGGTGAACATGTTTACCAAATTTTGATAGATGATGCTTTGACGACACCCCAAAACCTTGTAAAACAGGTTTCCGAATTTTATAAGCTCAATTTTGAAGGTTGGGGTTTGAGCATAAATAAAGACACTCCTCCTTATGTTATTGATTTAGAAAGCGACGATTTACGAATCAATATCAAAGATGTTGGCTTAGGGATAGTTCATGCCTTACCTCTTGTTACACGTGCTTGTATGAAAGCGGAACAGAAAATATTGATTAGTATCGAAGAACCAGAGTTACATCTACACCCTGCGGCACATGGGAATTTGGCAGAATTATTTATTGAATCACTCACGGATACTAATAAAAACTATTTTATTGAGACTCATTCTCAAAACTTTCTTCTCCGTTTAAGAGCATTGGTAGCAGAAGGAAAATTAGACAGTGAAGATTTAGCGATTTACTATGTCGATTATGATGAAGAACGAAACGAAAGTAATTTAGTGTCCATTACTGTAAATGAACAAGGCGAAGTTGATTATTGGCCTGAAAATATTTTTAGTGAAAGTTTATACGAGACAATTAGAATCAGAAAAGCACAAAAACAAGAATCAATACGATGATTTTTACCATTTTAAATGATGTTTTTGAAGATAATTCTGCTTCTACTATTAAGGTTTTAGATACAATTTGGCTGTCTATTGGAGAGCGCCATACCTTCTACATTAATAATATTGACGATATAGAGTCATTACATAACTCTGAATGGTTTAAGTATCTGAGACCTGTTTACCGTGAAGAGGTAGAGATGTATATTACAAGATCGGTCCAAAGTTCATATCCTTCAGCGGCATTGATAGTATCAAATCAATCGAAAGATTATTATACGGTCACTGAGGCGCGTGAAATTTTAACTAAACCCGTTACATTAGACCTCTTTCTTAAATAAATATAACTATTTAAATATTTAGGTTTACCAATCCACAAACAATTAACCAAACTTGAGTAATATGATTTAAATGATTTCGATAGGTCTCTTTTACGATA
>JBDHXS010000770.1:0-2901 GCA_039810845.1 Runella sp.
TTTAGTGGCGTTATTTCAAGTATTGATAATCTAAATGTCGTAAAACCTCAAAAAATGAAAGAAAAAAATGAATGAAAATATAACTTTAATTAAAACAAAATTGGTGGAAACAGCATCCTATTTTTTGGAAAGTATGGGAATGTTCTATCCATTTGGCTTGGCATTACTACCTGATGGAAACATTAATTTGTATGGTGTAGAAGAACAAGATAAAATAGAATTCATTGACTCTGATACCCTCATAAATCGTATATCAAATAAACTATTTCAATCGATAGATGATAACTCTGCTCTAACCATTGGGATAGCAATAAATACAGTTTTTTCAAAATCTGACAACCAAGACATAAATTGTATCGAAATAAGGGTTTTAGACTCCTCGAACCAAGAGTTTCAAACTTATATAAAGTATGATATTCTCGATGAGAAACTAATGCTTTATGCCGAAAACCCACATCCTTGGCTTTAAAATAGCCTTTAATTTGGTAAGGTTAATAGGTTTAAAAATATCTTCTTAGATATAGTTTTTTTAGATTCTGACTGTCTAATTCTAAAATAGTTCGTTTTTGGTATGTGGCTGCCTTAGCCTTCAGTATCCGTATAACTGCCTTACTGCTAATAAAATGATTAACTGCTTGTTAGCAAATCATCATGGAACTAATAGCCCAATCTTTTCAAGTCAAACTTCCAGAAGGGTGGGAATATCTTTTTGAAGATGAAATTTATTCTATCTTTAATTATGATTCCGTTCAGGGAGTACTTCAAGTCTCTGTTTATCAATCTGATACTATATTTTTTGATATTTTAGAAGAATATAAAAAAGAAAAGAGTACCCCCCCCCCGTTAATCGTAGTTTACAATTGCGATTCGGAATAAACAGAGTGTTTGTAACACGGTGAGTGCCAACGCTGCTGCTTTTTGTGCTTCCCAATAAGCGGTTTTAGGCTCCGAAACCCGTTGTACGAGGTCTTCCGAATATAGTGAAGCCCGATTTAAGGGCAAGGCTTATAAGGAGCTTCTATCTTCATCTTATAAAAAATGTCCGTAAGAGGTTATTTTGTCATTAAAAAAGATAAAAAGGTTTGGTAAAACTTTATCAATCCCTTACTCCTATACATCCTGACGCAATACCTCCAAGGGAGAGCGTGACAAAATCCCCATACTATTGACCAAACCAATGAAAACGGTAATGGTTATTACGGTAAAAAAGACAATAAAGACAGGCCAAATTTGGGGGTTGAATGCTGTTTCAAAGCTGAAATGCGCTAAAGCCCAACCTCCTGCTACGGCCAATAAAATTCCTGTAGCAGCGGCTAAAGTTCCTAAAAAGAAATATTCTAATGCAGTAATAATCAGAATCTGCCGACGACTCGCTCCCAAAGTACGTAGCAATACACTTTCCTGAATACGCTGGTACTTGGAAATCAGTACGGATGCAATCAAAACAATCAAACCCGTTAGAATGCTGAAACCTGCCATGAAGCGAATCACAAAACCAATTTTGGTAGAAATATCATCCAACACCGTAAGTATCAGCCCCAAATCTATCAACGAAACATTGGGAAACTGCTGTACTACCGCCTGCTGAAACTGCGCCGAAGCTTCATTATTAGGTACATGCGTAAGTAATACATGAAACTGTGGTGCATCTTCCAACACACCTTTTGGGAAAAGCACCAAAAAGTTGGTTTGCACTCCGCCCCAATCTACGTCGCGATAACTTGCCACAACAGTTGTCAGCAACGTTCCTTGCACATTGAAGGTGAGTGTATCGCCAATTTTAATCGAATTGCGCTCTGCATAACCATCTTCCAACGAAATAGGTACTGCCGCATTCGGATCTTTTGCTTCGCCTTTCCATGTACCTTTTACTACCTTTTCGGTCGAAATCAACGAGTCTCGGAATGTCACTCGGTACTCACGACTGAACAAACCCCGCCATCTTTTATTCATGGTATCTTTCAGTGCCTCAGTAGAAGTTTGGCCGTTGAGTTGTTCCAAACGCATCGTTACAATAGGTACAGATTGTAAAACAGGCATTTTTTGTTGTTTCACTAAATTTGTTATTGCCTGTTTTTGAGGCGTTTGAATGTCAAACAAGACCATATTGGGCTGGTCGCCATCGGTGGAGAGCTTGATGCGGCTAAGTAGAATATCTTGCACAAAAAGTAGGGTACAAATAAACATTGTCCCGAGTCCGATGGATACCATCAAAATAGCAGTTTGGTTATTAGGGCGGTACAAATTGGCCAGCCCTTGCCTTCCCAAATAGCCCCACGAAGCAGGAAAAAAACGACGCACCAACCACATGAGCAGGGTAGCCATACCGAGCAACAGCAGGAAGGCAAACGTAACTCCCACTGTAAAAGCTGCTGCTTCAGTCCATCGCTTCATTTGAAGCCACGTAAATCCAAACACAAAGAACAAAATCAAGGCATAAATAAGCCATTTGAAAGGGTCTTTAGAGATTTGTATTTGTTCGTATGATGCACGAAGTACATTCAGGGGAGATATTTTACGAATAGAAATGAGCGAAAGTAAAGCAAACAAATTAGAGATAATCAAGCCCAAAATAATGCCTTGTCCAATGGCTGAAAAAGAAAGGTCGGTTGCCAGTTCAAAGGGTAAAAAATCTTTTAGAACAATAGGTAAAAACTGCTTAATGACAGCCCCTAAGACTGCCCCCAGAAGAGAGCCAATCAACCCTATTCCAGAAATCTGAATCAGGTAAATCAAAAATGCCTGTCTGGCTTTTACACCCAGGCAACGCAAAATAGCATTCGAATTGAGTTTTTCTTTGAGGTAAATATGGATGGAACTCGCCACACCAACACAACCCAGAAGTAGATCAATAACGCCTACTACAATCAAAAAACGGGTCAAATCCCGAAAAGAACGATC
>JBDHXS010000771.1:0-2899 GCA_039810845.1 Runella sp.
CCCATGCTGCCCGCTTCTAAAACCAACTGACAAGCTTCGGGAATGGTCATAAAATAGCGAATCACATCAGGGTGGGTGACAGTAATTGGGCCACCTGCTTGAATCTGCTTCTGAAACAACGGTACGACTGAGCCATTAGAACCCAGCACGTTGCCGAATCGGGTAGTAATAAAACGGGTGTTCTTAGGAAAGCGGTGATTCAAACTTTGAACATACATTTCGGCCAGTCGTTTGGTGGCTCCCATCACATTCGTTGGGTTGACAGCTTTATCGGTCGAAACCATTACAAACTTTTTGATGTTCATTTCAACCGCCAAATCTGCTACAATTTTGCTACCAAACACGTTGATTTTTATGGCTTCGTAGGGATGTTCCTCCATAAGCGGAACGTGCTTGTAGGCAGCTGCGTGAAAAACAAAGTGAGGGCGATACTGATTAAAAATATGCCTCATTCTGATTTCGTCGGTGACATCCGCCACTTGTACAATAACTTGAGTCGTATCGTTCAAATACCGTCGAAACTGTTGTTTTAATTCATTGTCTAAATCATACAGACCTGATTCTGATTGATCGAGTAATAATAGCGTTTGGGGTTGAAAACGAATCAGTTGACGCACAATCTCGCTTCCAATAGAACCTGCAGCACCCGTGATGAGAGCGACTTTTCCTGCTAATTGTCGGCTAATATTTTGATTGTCTATTTGAATAGGTTCTCGCTCCAATAAATCTTCGATACGAATGTTACGAATTTCTTCACTTCGTAATTGGTCGCTACTAATACGTTCATAGACCGAAGGAATAACCTTGACGATAATATCTTTTTTAAGAAAATTATCAATAATTTGATTCTTACGGTGCAGCTTGATTTGATGAATGGCCAGTATTACTTCGATATCGTCTATTTTACGGTCATCAATGAAGCGTTTGATAGCTTCACTTTCGGAAAATACTTGGACTCCCTCTACTGTTTTAAAACTCAGAGAAAGATTATCGTCTATAAACCCAAGGATGTTGTATTTTTTATGACGATTGCGAAGAAGGGTATTTTTTGTCAATATTCCCAAAGTTCCAGCTCCATAAATAAGAACGTTCACTTTTTCTCCTGGAGCATTGGCAATAAGGGTTTTATAAATATTCTTGACCAAAAAACGGCTCGCTATCATCAAAGACAATGAGATAAAATATTCGATAATCAGAATGGAAATGGGAATATAGAACAGATTATTGTCGGTAGTATGTGTAAGAAACATCGAAACCACCAGTGTCATTAGACTGCTGGTAGAAATAGCTTTGAAAATGAGAGAGGCATCTTCTACGCTCGTATGTCGGACAATACCTGTATAGGAACGAAAGTAAAGAAAACAAACAAACCGATTGATTAACAGGGCAAATAAATAGTATTTGTAAAGTGCCCAATTGATACTTGATACATTGAGATTGAAGCGCAGGACACAAGCAATAACGAAAGATACGATAACGACCGTCCCGTCAATAGCCAAAATTAAATGACGTGATACGAAGCGATTAGAATAATTAGTCAGGAAACGTTCAATCATAATGGATTAGGGCATCAATAATGCTTGTACTTACGGCAGACCAATGTTTGGTAAACTAACTTTAGTGGTTAATCTAAAAAAAGAGTACTTTTCAAAGTTAAAAAATCATTTCTAAATCCCACTCATCTTGGGATAGTTTTTACTTTTCGGTTAAATCTTGCAATGCACTTTGGAGATTTTCAAACTGATAGATAAAGTCGGTTTCTGTACGAATACGGTGGTTTATAACGTAATTTCCTCCCAAAACTACATTAGCCATCTCCCCATACACCAATCTTAATGCAAAAGCAGGAATCGCAGGCAACCACAGCGGACGATGTAGCACCTTTGCTATTTGACGAGTCAACTCAGTATTAGTCACTGGAGTGGGAGCTACTGCGTTATAGATGCCATGCCATTTGTTATTTTCAAGAGCAGCTATAAACAAGCGGCACAAATCATCTAAATGAATCCATGACATCCATTGATTCCCATTACCAATTGGAGCACCTATACCCCAACGAATGGGCATCGATATTTTGGGTAAGGCTCCGCCCTCGTTGCTCAATACAACACCGATGCGTAGTTTGGTAGTACGAATTCCTATGTTGTCTATCAGTTCAGCAGAATTTTCCCAGTGGCGAGTTACATGTGCCAAAAAGTCGCTTCCTGAGGGAGTTTGTTCGGTTAATTGTGTGTTTCCAGTATCAGAGCCGTAAAATCCTATAGCTGAGGCTGATACAAAAGCTTTGACTTTGTAAGGACGACCTTGCAGCTCTCTGGCGATAAGCTCAATAGTTTTTGTACGACTATTGATAATTTCTCTTCGGCGTTTATCTGTCCAACGGGTGTCGGCAATACCTGCTCCTGCTAAGTGTATAATATAATCGGCATTTGCGAGGGCTTTATCATCAATCCAATTTTTATCTATATCCCAGCGATAGACTGTTACATTTGGAATAGATTCATGTTTTCGACTTAGATATGCTACTTTATAGCCTTTTTCCAGCAAAAGCTGAGTAAGACGTTTTCCTATCATACCTGTTCCTCCCGTTATCAAAACCGTTTGAGCCATTTTTATACGTTGTTTTTATTGAATTGCCTTTGATATTAACTATGGTTTTGAACTAAACGTTGTAAACAGCAGCATTTTTTTGATAATTCTACAATTTAACAAAACCATAAGCAGTAAGGAGAATAATTTTTTTTATGTAATATCTTACTTTGGCATACTAATTGTGGGCTGTGAAAGTGTAATATAATAGAGTAGGGTAATGTGGCATTAGCCTCACCTCTTTGGGGTGAGGCCATGTTTTTATATAGGGGATTAGCAGCTTGATAATCGAACTTTTAAGGACGTATTT
>JBDHXS010000772.1:0-2894 GCA_039810845.1 Runella sp.
AAAGGCTTATTGTATTTCGAAGTCCATTTAATGGTCGGAGCAAGTTCGGCGGGCAAAGTGTACCAACCGATGTATTCATTGCAGCCCATTACATCCACAAACTCGCCCAAAGGGTCTTCCATGCCAAACTCTCCTTTGCCTTCTTTGGGAAGCAAGGCCGCAGTAGTAAGGCGAGTGGGGTCAACGGCTTTTGTTTTTTCAAGGAGTTTTTTCAAAAAAGCTAATCTCGGCTCAGATTCGTTGGTTTCGTTGGCCACTGACCAAAGAATGACCGAAGCTCGATTTTTATCTCGGCTGATATTTTCCAATAATTGTTTTTCGGCATTGGCATAAACCTCTGGCTTTTCAAATTTCACATTCCAATAAACGGGGATTTCTGACCACACCAAAAGCCCCATTTCATCGGCCATGCGGGTCATTGCTTCATTGTGCGGATAGTGTGCCAGTCGCACGTAGTTACTACCCAATTCTTTAGCCCAAGTCAATAAAGTACGAGCATCGCCTTCCGAATAGCATCTGCCTGTTCTGAATGGGGCTTCTTCATGGATGGCTGCTCCTTTCAAAAAAATCGGTTTCCCATTCAGAAGAATATCTGTTCCACGGGTTTCAATCGTACGAAAGCCAATTTTATCTTTTACCATATCATTGGCAGAAGCTACGATTACCTCATACATTTTTGGATTTTCGGGCGACCAGTGCTGAATTTTTTTACTCGAAAGACTGAGCTCGGCATAACCAGAAGTATCGGTTTGTACACTTTGTTTCAAGCCTAATTCTGGAATCTCGACGTTTATGGATTGTGCTTTTTGTGAACCTGAAACCTTCACCCAGCCCTTTATTTCGGAAAGTTTTCCTTTTTCGAGTTGAATAAAATAGTCTGTAATAAATGTTTCGGGTTCTTCAATGATATAAACAGACCTTGTGATACCGCCATAATTCCACCAGTCAGCAATTTTGGTGGGAATATTGTCGTCTCCTCGGGTGTTATTGGCATTTACGAGCAGTTTATTTTCTCCGTTTTTTAACTCCTTCGTAATTTCAAACTGAAAGGGCGTAAAACCTCCTTTGTGCTGACCAATCCTAACGCCGTTTAGATAAACCGTAGCTTCGTAGTTTACCGCTCCAAAATAGACAAAGTATCTTTTGTTGGCTTGGGGGGCAATGGTAAACTTTTTTCTGTACCACAAATTTCCTTCGTAGAGAAACAGTTTTTCCTTTTGGGTATTCCAATCGCCTGGAACGTTAATTTTTTCAGCCACATCCATATCCTGCTCCACCAACTCACTGTTTCGAGGATTGTCGCCTTTATAAACAAATTTGGTGGGTTTTCGGTCTTGAACCAATCCAAAACGGCCCAGAGAGCCTACACCAACAACGTCAACTTGGGAATCCCAAACACCGTCGAGTGAAATGGTTTTTCGGGCCGATACATTTTGGATGAGGTTGACCTGACCTAAGACTTCTACACTTCCGAAAAGGAGCAATCCTAAGAATAATAGGGATGTTTTTTTCATTTTAACTATTTGATTTATTTCAATAATCGACCGCCATCAACGGTCAGAATTGTACCCGTGGTAAACGTCAGTGAAGTCGCCAAAGCAAACACAGCTTGAGCAACATCTAGCCCCGTTGCAAAACGCCCCATGGGCGTATGGTCTTTTTGGTTTTGTAAAAAGGTGGGGTCAAAACTCTTCGTATATTCCCCTTCCACAAACCCTGGCGAAACCGACACTACCCTGATTTTTGGGGCCAACACCCGCGCCAACGAACGCGTCATGGAATCAATCGCTGCTTTGGAAGCACAGTACGCCACATTGCTACCAATGCCGTAAATGCCTGCAATGGAGGAGATATTGACGATTAACGATGAGTGCTCAGCGATGAGTGATGAGTTTTCTAATAGCTCTTTCATCGCCCTGCACATGGCAAACGAACCTCGGAAATTTGTCTGCATGATTTTATCAATCCATTCGTCGGTTAAACCCTCCAAATCATCGTGCGGGACGGGCGTTGTGATGCCTGCATTGTTGACCAAAACATCCAATTTCCCATACTTTTCGGTCACAAATGCCTTCAACTCCTCTACTTTTTGTGCATCGGTGGTTGGGGCGTGGAAAATTGAGTGATGAGTGTTAAGAGATGAGGGCTGAGAGATTTGGTTTAGTTCTTCCAGTAGCTTTTCAGCTTTGGCAGAATTGCTATTGTACGTGACAATGACTGAATAACCATTTTCGGCAAATTTTTTACAAATAGCCGAGCCAATTTCTCCTGCCCCCCCCGTGACAAGAACAACTTTAAGTGATGAGCGATGAGAGTTTAGTGATGAGTTTTCTTTGTCCATACTATTTACTTTTAAACCTCGTAAACTTTTATTTATCACTTTACTCTCCTCACTTATCGCTCGCGTATTTCCTCACGCGCAAATCTGCCTGTTCTTTATGCCCCCAGAAGTTTTCAATGGCACAGAGTCGAGAGCAATATTCGCCGATTAATGTGCTGGCTTCTGGAGTGCGAACCTCTTGGTAGGTACAAGTTTTGAGAAACTTGCCTACCCAGAGTCCGCCTGTGTAACGAGCTGCTTCTTTGGTAGGTAAGGTATGATTGGTGCCAATGACTTTATCGCCATAAGCAACGTTGGTTTTATCTCCTAAAAACAACCCGCCGTAGTTGGTCATTTTGTCCAAAAAGTACCGTGGATTTTCGGTCATTACTTGTACGTGTTCGCTCGCAATGCGGTCGGCTTCAGCCACCAGTTCATCTACGGTATCGCACAAAATAACTTGTCCATAATCTCGCCACGAAACACTGGCAATATCGGCCGTTGGCAGTACCGCCAATTGGCGTTGAATCTCGGTTTCGATACCTTCTGCTATGGTTCTGCTGGTTGTCAATAA
>JBDHXS010000773.1:0-2885 GCA_039810845.1 Runella sp.
AAAAGCACGGGTACAAAACTAAGGAAGCTCAATTACGGCTTTGGTTTCTGTATTGCTGCCAAACCCGATAGGTTGGCTTTGGCCAATAGTTGGTTCGCTTCGCGAAGTTTGGCTTGATGTGCTTCTTGCTCGTTGGCAAAAATGCTTTTGGGAGTTAACTTCTTTTCAACAATGGTTTTCATAATTCGAATATAATACAAGTTAACAATTATTTCAAAGCGAGTACAAATGCTTGGTAAGTTCGATTGGGACGGAAAGGCTCTAAACCCTCATCGGTAAGTCCCCAAATCTCAAACATTTCAAGAGCCTTGGTAAGTTCACGGTTAATAGCAATTTGATATAAACGGGTACGAGCAGCCGTACTGCCCATAAAAAATACTTGACAATTGGGGTAAGCGTTCAGAAATACCTTGCATGTTTGAAAAACAGTTGCTAAAACGTACTCCATGTCATGATTATTACTAACCGAAACATCGCTTACGGTGCCGTTTTCTAAGACATCTACCAACGATAAATTATACAAGTTAGGAATAGATGTTTCAGCATAACGAACTGATTTTTTGATACGTTTCTCACTACTTATGCTTTCAAACTCATAAAGTAGCGCATCTTCTAAAATTTTAAAATTATAAAACGGTTTGTCCATGTTTCAAAAATACAAAATACAAATGAGAAATATAGTTCTGCTCCTGTTTGTGTATGCAACTCTATTCCTGCCTTTTGGTAGCTACGCCCAGCTATGCGGCACGCCCAGCCCTACGCCCGAGCAAATGCAACAAGCCCAACAGCAAATGGTAGAAATAAAGGCTCGCATGGCAAAAAACGCCCGCACAGCCGCCGACCCTGTTATATGGGTGCCTTTGAAGATACATATTGTTAGGAAATCAAACGGTACGTTTGATGCAGGCAAAGAAATAACCTTGGCTTCTATCAATGCCGCCATAGCTTACGCCAACCGCAAGTTTTTACCAGCTAATATTCAGTTTTTTATTCTTGGCAGTGGCTCAAATAATGGTAACGATGCTGTTGATTGGGTGAATGATGATGTATTGTATTCCATGACTTATGGAGCAGGTGGCGATAATGAAGACTTACTATATCTTGGAAAAGATTTAACCAATGCAATCAATATTTACTATATCCCAAATACGATAAATAATATTGGTGGTATGGGAAGTTTTCCTACAAGTGACCATCTATCAAAAACTCGACTATTAATGCAAACGGGCTTACCTCAGCCAGGTCATGACTATACTTTTGCACACGAATTGGGACACATGTTTAATCTACTTCATACTTTTGAACCTGCCTATGGTGAAGAAAGAGCTAACCCAAGTGGAGGTAGCTGTTATGCTGAAGGCGATATAATTTGCGATACTAATGCAGACCCTTTTTGTTTAGGAGGGGGCAATAAAATATGTTTTTATACAGGTAGCCGAGCAAACTTTACAGAAGGTGGTGTACCCGTTCAAAAAAATGGTTGTAGCCTTACTTATACAGGACAACTCGTTGATAGATTTGGAATACCTTATACAAGACCTATTCCTCTAAACAATCCTATGAGTTATTATTATGCATATTTTGCCGATGAAAAGTGTGACCATTTCCAATTTACACCTGAACAAAACTTCATGGCAAACTTTTACGCCCAAGTGCGTAAAAACTGGGTCAATACCAACCTCAGCGGACAACCAACTAATCAACCAACACCCAATGGCTTAATAGTTTCAAGAAACCCAACTACCAACTTAATCACTCTTAGTTGGTCAGATAATTCAACCTTAGAAACTGGTTATATCATCGAGCGTTCTACTTCGCCAACATCTGGTTTTGTAGCCGTTGATGGAGTAGCCCCAAATGTGAATGGATATACCGATGCTTCTGTAACGGCTTTTTCCCAAACAATCTATTATTACCGAGTAAAACCTTCTAACACGTACGATTCATACAGCAATGTAGCTACTGCCAATCCGCTTGCACCAAGTATATCGGTGTCAAACCTACCCACCACCAAAGTCTGCCAAACAGTTTCATTTCCCGTAGATTTTGTGGCAAACGGTACTTACAACAGCGGCAATGTGTTTCGGGTGCAGTTGTCTGATGCCAGTGGCAATTTCGGAACAAGTCCGCTGCAAGTGGGCAGCGGTTCGGCAAGTCCTATTACGGTTACATTGCCTGCTCAGAGTTTTGTGGCGGGTACGTATCGGTTGCGAGTAGTGGCTACCAACCCTGCCACCATCAGCAATGTAACCGCTACTTTTGGCATTGACAATGTATTGCCCGCCCCGAGCATTACGGCCTCAAAAACCACCATTACCGCAGGTGAAACCGTAGTGATGATGGCAACGGGTTGCCCTTCAGGCTCGGTGGTGAGGTGGTCAACGGGCTACGTGGGCGACCCACTTACCGTAACGCCCTATATCACCACCAACTACACGGCACGCTGCGAAAACACCTGTGCAGGCAACAACTCAGCCCCAACGACCATTACTATCTCGTTGCCACAAGGCACAGGCAGTTTGAGCCGAATCGAGTATTTTATTGACAATGACCCAGGGTTGGGGCTTGCCACGGCAGCCTCGGGAGTGTCGGGCAGTAATGTGGAAGTAAACGTACCCATCAATATCGCTTCCTACACGGGTTTGCATTTTGTGGGAGTTCGTGCCAGAGATGCCCAAAATCGGTGGTCGCATACCCATACCCGTCCGTTTTTGGTGGGTGCGGGCGGAGTAGCCTCGCCGTTGAGCAAATTAGAGTATTTTTATGACACCGACCCTGGCTACGGGCTGGCAACGCCTGTGACCATATCGCCCACGAGTACCAATTATACCGCCAACTTCAACCTCTCAACTACGGGTTTGAGTTTGGGACTACACACATTGGGT
>JBDHXS010000774.1:0-2882 GCA_039810845.1 Runella sp.
TTTGTCAGGATGGGTTTCATAAATATACAAGTCTTCATTGTCGGTATCAAAGATGGTGATACCCCACGCGCCGTAGTCGTTGTGCCCAATGGATATACCTGGCAAAGTAGGTTCTCCTGCACCAATCACATTCCACCCTGGCGCGTTCAGGTGTACCCAATACCGTAGCGAAGGCACCGATTGTGCCCGATGAGGGTCGTTGGCCAGCATCGGGTATCCGCTTTGCGAAAGTTGACCGCTGATAATCCAGTTGTTGGAGCCGACATTGGCCTTTTCGGCTTCGTACCATGTCTCAAAATCAAAGGCAGGCAATTGCCCTACTTTTTTATCTTCTTTTTCAAATTTTAATGGACTGCGAAACGCCTCGTACAATTCCAAAATAGGCTGAAAAAGTTCTTCCCCATTGATGGTTTTATCCAAAGTTAGGTTGGGTTCGTTGGGTGAGCTAACTGGGTGAAACCACTGTAATTCACGGAGTTTGTCGGCCCCTGCCAACTGAACGATGCGGGCATTTTTGAGTTCTTCCTTTACATTGCCCAGCAATCCCTGGTGCCGACTGATAACCACTTCGGGAGTCCAATAATCGGGCAAGGTGTTCAGGATTTTAAACTCAAATGGCAACTGTTCGGGATTTTGGCGCATTTCGCGGACGCGAGCATTGATGCCTTCCACAAACGCGTTAACAATCAGCGCCCCACGCGGGTGGTAATGGTTGAGTTCGGTGTTGAGATCTCCCCGAAATTTAAACAAGCGAGTGCCTATGTCGCGTTTGAGTTCTTTTTCTCCCAGCAGTTCAGCCACCGTTCCAGTGGCCTGTCGCCGCCACATTTCCAACTGAAACAGGCGGTCGGAAGCCGCCGAATAGCCCTGCGCCATAAACAAATCATGTTCGTTTTGTGCATAAATGTGCGAAATCCCCCAACGGTCACGGATAATTTCAACGGGCTGATGCAGTCCCTTAATGACGGGGTTTTGTCTGCAGGAAAAAGGCAAGAAGGCAAATCCATAAATAATGAGGAAGAGTAAAAGGCGTTTCATACGTGTGGTTAGGTTAAGAAGCCTTAATTTTACTGAATTTCAGAGGATTTCTCAAAAAAGAGAGAATAAATCCTTCCTACAAGCCACTATTTTAATTAGTATTGCTGACAAATAGACTCCTTATAAATTATTCATAAATGTATGAGAGGGCTTAACAAAGTTACTTTAATAGGAAATCTTGGGAAAGACCCTGAATTTCAACAATTAGAGGGCAATATATCGGTGGCTAAATTTTCATTGGCTACTACCGAAATGTTCAAAGACGACAAAGGTAAGCCCCGTTCTTCTACCGAATGGCACAGTATCGTTTTATGGCGTAGCTTGGCAGAGTTAGCAGCCAAATACCTGCAAAAAGGGAGTTTAGTATATGTTGAAGGCAAACTAAAAACCCGCAGCTATGACGACCGCGATGGTACCAAACGCTACGTGACCGAAATCATCGCCGACCAACTCATCATGCTTGATAAACGAACTGACACCTATGAAGAATAATACCCCGATACCAGAAGAATGGCAGTTTGAACTATCGCAACACCGCAATAAGCCCGTGATTTTCATTAGATTCTTGTATAATAAGGAGCATCAAGCCCTCATTCGTACATTCACAGGAGTGCGGTGGAGTCAATCACAAAAAGCTTGGTACGTACTTGATACGCCTATCTACCGTCAACGCTTTGGCCTCAAAACCGAACCCGTAGGTAAAGAAGTACTATTACACATCCATGAAGTGAATAGGGAAGCATTGTTGCAATTTATTGAGACCCTTGAATTAAAGGCGTATAGCCCCAATACCATTCAGACCTACCGCAATGAATTTGCACAACTGCTATATGTGTTAAAAGACAAGCCTGTGCAAGCACTTAGTCCCCAACGCCTACGCGACTATTTTGTATATTGTATCAACACACTCAAGCTATCCGAAAGCACAATACACAGTAGAATCAACGCGGTAAAGTTTTATTTTGAGCAGGTGCTACACCACGATAAAGCATTTATTGACATCCCCCGACCCAAGAAAAGAATTATTCTACCCAATGTATTGGCTATCAGTCAAGTAGAAAGACTTTTTGGACAATTAGAAAACCTCAAACACAAAACGATGATTTATTTGGCCTACTCGGCAGGCTTACGGGTGAGCGAGGTGGTGAATCTGAAAATTAAAGACATTCATTCTGAGCGCATGGTGATTAATATCAAGGGAGCAAAAGGCAAAAAAGACCGCACAGTGGCACTATCGCAAGGTATTTTAGAACTTTTACGAAAATACTACGTGGCCTATCAGCCAAAAAATTGGCTTTTTGAGGGTCAATTTGACGGCGAGCCATACAGTATCCGTAGTTTGCAGAGTATTTTTCACCGAGCTAAAAATGAAGCCAAAATCTTGCAAGATGTAACCTTTCATAGCCTGCGCCACAGTTATGCTACCCACCTGCATGAAGCGGGAACTGACATCAAGTTGATACAAGAACTGCTGGGGCATAATGACATAAAAACGACTTTGCGCTACACACACGTGAGTAACCGAACTCTGGCAAATATTAAAAGCCCGTTTGACTCTTTGAATCTTGATAATGATGCAAAAAAAAACTAAAACATCATTTGAGACTTTAGAAGTAATTTTATACTATTGTATAAGCTTTGTTACAAGCTCAGTTGCCTTGTGAAGTCGGTACTATTCGATGTCTAATAAGCACAAAATAAAAATAAGTACGGCAGGATAAGTACAACAAAAACATTGAATAACATAAATAAACACAAAAAGTACTGCAAAACTTTCGTATATTTGGGAGTTAGCGGTCACCCTATGAACGACCGTGCAACCATTAAACAGACAGGCAAATGAA
>JBDHXS010000775.1:0-2864 GCA_039810845.1 Runella sp.
CTGCACTATAAACAGCGACGGGTTTAATACCCAGTTCGCGGGCAGTTCGCATGATGCGGAGCGCAATTTCGCCTCGATTGGCAACGAGCAGTTTTTTGATAGAAGGCATATTTATTAACATAAAGACACCGAAAGTTACAACTTATCGTTTATTGTATTAAATTTATATTGGTAAAACGGTATAGGCAGGATGAAAAAAATCAGTTGGGTTCTAACTTTGGGATTATTAATCGGGCAAAACAGCGCTTGGAGCCAACAGGTAGCGATGGTAAAATGGTCTGATGTTCAGAAAATTTTAAACCAAAAATCAGACACCACCTACATCGTCAACTTTTGGGCTACGTGGTGTAAGCCTTGTATTGCAGAATTGCCATCTTTTGAACAAGTTGCGCAAAATTATAAAGATCAAAATGTACGAGTTCTTTTAATTAGCATGGATTTTGCAAAAGAATTAAAAACACGTGTCATTCCTTTTGTTAGACAACGAAAAATAAAAAGTAGAGTGTGGTTATTAAATGAACCAGATGCCAATAGTTGGATTGACAAAATAAATTCTGAATGGACAGGTGCTATTCCTGCCACGCTAATTGTCAACAATAATAAAAACAAAAAAGTCTTTTTTGAACAAAAATTAGAATACAGTCGTTTGGTGAAGGAACTCACTGATTTTCTGTGACTTTTTTTATAAATTTCGTCAAAATGTCAAACATATCAACGACCATGAAAAATAAGTTTTGGCTGGCATTAGTGGCTGTATTGGCATTAGGTACAGCTACGACTTTGTTTTTTCAACAAAAGAAAGCACAGGCCTCACCCTCAGGCTACCCCATAGGAGCAACCGTAGCAGATTTTAAACTTCAAAATGTAAACGGCACCTCTGTCAGCTTATCTAATTATAAAGATAAGAAAGGCGTAATTGTGGTATTTACCTGCAATCACTGCCCTTTTGCTAAAGCATACGAGGAGCGGATTATGGGGCTGGATAAAAAATATGCTTCTCAAAATTTTCCTGTTTTAGCCATTAATTCCAACGATGGAGCCGATTATGAGGAGGATTCTTTCGACAATATGAAAAAACGCGCGAGTGAAAAAGGATATACTTTTCCTTATTTACAAGACATAACACAAGCTGTGGCCAAAGCATTTGGTGCTACTCGAACTCCGCACGTATTTATTTTACGCAACGACGGAGGCAAATTTACGGTACAGTACATTGGCACCATTGATGATAATTACCAAGACCCGAGCAGCGTGACAAAACGTTATGTGGAAGATGCGGTCAACAATATTCTGACAGGCAAACCTGTCGTAGTAACTCAAACCAAAGCCGTGGGTTGTGCCATTGGCTGGAAAGATGCTTAGGATATTTGGTAGTCTATAGTTTACAGTCGGCGGTAAACGAAAGGGTCAGCATTCGGCTGGCCTTTTTTATTTCTCCAACAGTTGCCATTTAAAAACTCCCATTTTAGCAAGGCAATAACGGGTAGAAACTCGTAAGACGCCCAGGCCATACTTCATACTGCGTTGAAAATTAATAGAAGAAGCTTCTTCAAAGTATTTGGTAGGACAGGTTACTTCGGCTATTTCGTAGCCTTGCCAGAATATTTGGGCAATCATCTCATTGTCAAACACAAAATCGTCATCACATTTTTGAAAAGGCACACTCCGCAACACTTCACCCGAAAACGCTCGATAACCCGTATGGTATTCTGACAGTTTTTGATTCATCAGGATGTTTTGTGCCAATGTCAAAAAGCGGTTGGCAATGTATTTGTACATCGGCATTCCGCCCTTTAATGCTCCTTTTCCTAAAATTCGGGAGCCAAATACGACTTGATAAAGACCGTTACCAATCATTGAAATCATGGCGGTGAGGAGCAGCGGGGTGTATTGATAATCAGGGTGCAGCATAATCACAATATCACCACCGAGTTCGAGGGCTTTGGTATAGCAGGTTTTCTGATTTCCACCGTATCCTTTGTTTTTATCGTGCCGAATCACGTGTTCAATACCAAGACGTTCGGCTACTTCTACGGTGTTGTCGGGGCTTGCGTCATCCACCAAAATAATTTCATCCACCAAATCAAACGGAATCTCGCGGTAAGTTTTTTCCAAAGTCAATGACGCTTTGTAAGCAGGCATGACTACAATTACTTTTTTGCCTTTATACATTCAATATTCACAGTTTACAGACCATAGCTCTTACAACCTATGAGCTATCGAATGGCAAAGTTAGTCGGGTCAAACAGGATTTCCAACCACTTCTAGAACTTCCACCCTCACAGGCACTCCTCCAAAGACTGCATTTCCTGTTAATTCATCCAAAAGTAAATCGTCAGTCAAATCATTGACACTCACACCCGCGTGGGCTTGCGCAGTAGGCAGTTGTACGCCTATACGGTTGTGGCCATAGCCATGCGGGAGACTCACTACTCCTCTCATTATTTTGTCGGTAAGTTCTACTTCCACTTTTACGCTTCCTACTCGCGATACTATTTTTACCATGTTCCCTCCTTCTATATTGCGTTGTAGACCGTCATTGGGATGCATCAGTAGCGTACAACGATTTCGCCCTTTTACGAGTCGTTCGGAGTTGTGCATCCAAGAATTATTGTCGCGCACGTGGCGGCGATTGATGAGCTGCGCAAGACGTACGAGGCGCTCAAGGCCGAGCTGGGCCGCATCATCGTGGGGCAGCAGGATGTGATCGAGCAGCTGGCGATCTGCCTTTTTGCCCGGGGGCACGCCCTCCTGATGGGGGTGCCGGGCCTCGCGAAGACCCTCCTCATCAGCCGGCTGGCGGAGACGATGTCCTTGTCGTTCAGCCGCATCCAGTTCACGCCGGACCTGATGCCCATGGACAT
>JBDHXS010000776.1:0-2856 GCA_039810845.1 Runella sp.
TTTTGGTAAATCAAGGTTGGCATAATCTTGCGGAACGCCCAGTAATTCAATGGCCAATTTGCCTGCCGTGCGCATTTCTTTGAGGTGATCCCACTGATTGATAAAGTGGTACATGTTGGTAAACCAATAATTGAAACCACCCACACCCGCAGCGTTCAGTTCGGCCACTACGGCTTGGGCGCTTTCGGTATCTGGTAACAATAAATTCAAGAACGTAGCCGAGTCACCTTCAGTATCGGGGATACGGGCAAAAGAAACTCCAGGTACGTTAGCAAGGCGGCTCATCAACCACTTTTTGTGTTCGTTATTTTTTTCTACTAAGTATGGAACCCGCCGCGTTTGGGCCAACCCAACAGCCGCGTGAAGTTCTGAAATACGGTAGTTGAAACCGATAATCGGATGCTGTTCCATACCACGGTTGTTACCAATGTGGTCGTGACCGTGGTCAGAATAGCTATCGGCAAACTTGTAGGCTTGTTCGTCGTTGGTCACAAAAACGCCGCCTTCACCTGCGGTAGCGATTTTGAAAAAGTCGTACGAATATGCCCCTGTTTTACCCCAAAGCCCCGTAAACGTTCCTTTGTAATTGGCTCCCATTGCTTGACCTGCATCTTCTACCAAAATAAGGTTATGCTCATTGACAACCTCCATGATAGCGTCCATGTCGGCCATTTGTCCACACATGTGCACCAAACAAATGGCTTTGGTTTTAGGCGTGACAATTTTGCGGATTCCTTCAGCTGAAAGGCAAAGTGTTTCGTCGATTTCGGCAAAAACGGGTAATGCACCAATCATCAAAACAGCTTCTACCGAAGCGATGTATGTGAATGGCGGTACAATCACTTCGTCACCTGTGCCAATACCTGCCGCAACAAGGGCAGTCTGAATAGCAGTCGAACCACTTGAAACGGCATGGGCGTATTTGGCACCTACTACTTTACATACTTCGGCTTCCATTTCGCGGGCTTTCCAAATATTATTACGTTGTGCTTCGTGGTTAAAACGAAAGAAAACTCCTGTCTCTAAAACGTCATTAATTTCTTTGCGCTCTTCTGCGCCATATAATTCTGTTCCTGGCATATCAGTTTACTATTTAAAGCCCCCTCCCCCCCAGTAGGAGAACTGCTTGCCGCTTTTACTGTAATGTAAAGCGTTAAGCCGCTCGCTACCTACTGAAAAACAGTTTGAAGCGGTTTGAATTATTGATGCCACAAAGTTAGTGATTTTGTGCTGTAGAAATGTAAGATTTTAAAAGCAGGATACTACTACAGATGAAATACAATATTTGATTTGATAGGAGGATAGTTGACGGGATTGTCATTTACTAAAAGCAAATAAATTACGTATTCCCCCTTGAGAAAATGTTTTTTAGGAACTGATATGGAAAAGTTTGGTAAACTCACTTTGTGGTGGTCATTCTCCAATTCCATATCCAAAATGAGTGTTTTGTCGTTTTTGGGCTCTGTGATTTCATTGTGGGTGCAGTCGAACGGAGTAGCATTGTTATGAATTGCCCAAAGCCGATGGTGCACTTGGCTAATTTTCAGTACATCGGCGGGTGGATTGGCAATTGTCCCCGTAATATGCAGATTTTCACGCGTTTGATAAATAGTATCAATACGGAGCTTGAGATACTTCACGAGGGGTAGATTTAGACTGTCATAAAAAGCTTTGCTGTGAAGTGATTTGTCTAAGTGATAATGGTAAAAACCATTTTTATCCAATTTATTTAGTGTATTGACTTCGAGGCAATTAAATCCAGAGTTATTCAAATAGTAGTTTTCCATCTTACTCATCAGTCCTTCTTTTCGCTCTTCTGGGTGTCGGAGATGAAAGGTAAAATACTTGAGGTTAATAAGAATGGAAAGTATCAGTAACGCAGGAAACCAGATTTTTTTGAGGATTGGAGCGCGCGAAAATAAATCCCGACTTAGAGTGAATATACCCGCCGTCAACAGCATAGAATAAATGGAATAGCGTTCTGATAAAGCGGTGTTTATTCCGTATTCATATCTTTTGAAGGTGGTCATTGCGGCCATCATTGTGCTATACAAAATACACAAAAACACGAATGGGTTTTGTAAATAGTATTTTTTATAAAAGGCAAAAAGGCTTACTCCCAAAAAAGTAATACCCGTGATTTGGGCAAGTTTTGGATTAAACGCCATGCTTCCCAAAAAAGCAAAGAAAAATTGGGCAGCTCTAGGCAATTGTTCAAAAAGAAGTTCAGAGGTAGGATGACGATAAATTGGTTCATACTTCCAGTAATAGCCCACAATAAGCAAAAAAGCCCAAATAAGCCAAATACCCAGCAAGCGATACCGTTTTTGAAAGAAAAATACGCAACTGACTACTGCCAATAAGGCAAAGCCGCCACTATTGGAAAAAATAGAAAGCCCGCTGCATAAGAATAGAAGAAAACTATTTTTATTGAAAGATTCTTTCAGAGAGAAATGAAGCGTAGCTACTGCAAACAAAGCAGAAAACAGATTAGAGTTCTGCATGGCAATCAGCGTATTGGAGCAAGGAATGATGATAACAAACGCAATAGGAATAATCCACCATTTTTGTTCACCAATGTGCTGGTAGTACAAAGCGACAATAAAAATCAGGCTGAGATTCCCCAAAATTATCCAAGAACGCAAATCAATAAAACCTGAAATTCCATATTGTATCAAAGCCAATAGACGTGTTATAACGAGCCTATGTTCGTTGTGCTGACTAAATAATATGCCCAGTTGTTCCCACAAAGAGTTTGCTTCCTTTAATTGGTTAAACATTTCCATGACGTAAACATCGTCACCTACGGGAATGTTAATTAGGTTTTTATATAAGACAAAAGCAAGCAGGGAAATA
>JBDHXS010000777.1:0-2853 GCA_039810845.1 Runella sp.
TATTAGAAGTTTCAATAAAATAAATTCTCGCATTCTCAAAATTCAAATTCATAAAATGGAAATAGTGCTAAAACCAATAGCCATAGTTAAAAATTCTCGAAAAGAACCGATTGATGACAATTGGGAAGCAATCATTGCTGATATTGAACTTGCCGAGGATATTCCTACAGAAGCGTTTGACAACATTTCAGACTTCTCACATCTTGAAATTATTTACTATTTTGACAAAGTAAACAAAGGAGATATCGTTTTTTCTGGCAGACCAAGAGGAAATCCAAATTATCCATTAGTTGGAATTTTTGGACAACGGAAAAAAGACAGACCTAACCAGATTGGCCTTACCACAGTTGAACTAATAGAACACAACGGCAGGACAATTAAAGTAAAATTTCTTGATGCCATTGATGGAACTCCAATTTTAGACATCAAACCTGTTTTCAAAGAGTTTCAGCCGAAAACAGGGATACGGCAACCTGTATGGGTCACTGACTTAATGAAAAACTATTGGAAATAAAAAACAACGAAGTACTAAGATCGTATTTCCGCCTTTCTTGGTCTTCTCACTCCATCATTTCCATCGCCCCGTCGCCGTTCTTGGTGTTTTTTTCAACACCAAGAACAGCATTGAAACAATTAGTTTTTGGTAGTGTCAACTTATGAGTGAAGCATTGTAATTGTAAATGAATAATTTGAGGTATAATTGATGCATTTCATCGCTTTTAGAAAAGGATAGTGTTTTGCGGACAAACCGACAAATGCGCTGCCGTAAGGTACAATTCCAACGCTCTACATGACAGGTTTCACCACTTTCCTTTCCTACACTTTGATGTTTGCCATTATCAATAACCGCTATATAAGCCTCCCAAAAATCAGAAAACGTAAAAGATTTCTTGTAATCCTTTGGTACCCAATCCCAAAACTGCTGGCAACTATCTATGCTACGTTCACCTACGAAATAAGAAACTACCTGGCGAGTTCGACGGCATAAAGCGATCCAAATCCAGCGTTTAAAGGCTTTGCAATAGACAAATGACCACAATTCATCTAACTCTAATACATCCCCTTTGCGCCATGGAAGCAGGGTTGTTATGATGTCGGGGAGTCTTTCCGCTTTTTTTTAATCCAGTTCAGAGCCGTTTGATGAGAGATGCCAAATGTACGGCTTAACCCTCTAGACGAGGAGCGCTCCTGTGCCGCCCGAATCACCGTCTCTTTGAATTCCTCCGAAGGAAGTCTGCTTTGAAAAACACCACCAAATCCACAAGATTTGCACTTATATTTGGGATTGCCTACGCCGTTTGTACCGTTTTTGACGATCTGATTTGACCCGCATTTGTGACAACATTTTTGCTCCGTAACCATAAGAAAATCCTTTTTATCACAAAAATACAAATCACTCACATATTTACACTACCATCGTGTGAATACAGTTAATTTTCATAAACCTCTGATCTATGTTTATCAGAAAGACATGCTTCCTTATAATCAATCACTTGCTTTTCCAATTCAGATTGTAAAAAATGTTTTATTTTTTTATATTCAAGTAAGGGAGGAATATCAATCGCTATAATGCGTTTGAAACCCTCCCAAGTGCACTTGAAAATTTCAATCTGCTTAATTATCCTATCTTTTTCCTTAACATCCAGCATAGCAATTTGGACGGTTGAATGCCCTGAGAGGGAAATTAATTCATTAAAATGCAAAAAACCATCATCTCCTTCTACGCTGATTATATCGCCTACAGCAATGTTAGGAGCAAAAAAAGGTATGTTGTCTACCTGGTAGTACTCTCCCACTGGCTTTACCCAAACTGATTCTTCGCCAATATTGCCGTTTGGAGTCCTGTAAGTTAAAATGACTTTATTCATTCATTTAAATTTAACAATGGTTCGTGAAGAATTTCGGGTTTAATGGGGCGGCTACACATGGTTAAAAAATAAAAAGCGTGTACATTTGGGTTGATTAGACCTAACACATATACAATGATAGGAAACCAAGATTATCTGAGTGTAATAGTAGGCGAATTGGCTGGAATGTCAGATGTCAGTCCTCGGTTTTCCATTGTTGCTGGCCATGCCCTTACACCTTACTTGGTATTCCCACTCCATCAAAGAATAGCAGTATCCTCCGTCACAATCAAGCCTTTGCACTATCAGTGCGATTGATGTTGAAAAAAAGCACCAAGAGTAGCGACGGAGCCAAAAACCACGATCCCATGAAGAATAGTATTTTTATAATTTTACTCACATTTATCATCATTAAATGTTCTGATTGGAACACAAAACCCCTTGTTAAGTGTAGCCAATCACATACCATTTGGCACTATGCTCTAAAAGACTCTTTAATTATTCAATTTGAAATAGATTCAATATTTCATTTAACCAACCTAAAGAGTATCTGGGATGGTAGTACGGCGTCTTATGGTTATGAATATCAAAATTCTTCACTAATCATAAGTTATTACCCTTTACCTACATTCGGTAATATGCTTATGTATGAAAGGGTTATTTCGTCTCAACGAACCAAGATAAAAGATGCTTACCCAGAGAGGACGATAACTAAATCTGAACGTCTTATTTTGGGAACACTTGATGGTGTATATACAGTGAGTAATGATAGCAAAATAAAGGAGATTACTTACCAAGGTGTGGATCAAAAAAATCAGATAGGGGTTCATATATTATTTACGATGCCTGGCGATACCAGTGATTTTGAATTAATATTGAGAGAATTAATCAATTATAATCAAAATAAGATGAGAACTAGATTGTTGATCAGAAGCTTCAGTTTCTTAAAAAATCTATCATAGCGGCAGAGAGTAACAACAACGACGACGCCTTACACATCATATGA
>JBDHXS010000778.1:0-2842 GCA_039810845.1 Runella sp.
AGAAGAATTGATTTTAGGCCAAAGAAGTAGTCAATTTATTGAAGTTGACCCTAATTGTCGGTTGTATGAACCCAAAAATACGAGTCGTAAATATAGATTTATCAAAGCCGAAGGTATCCCACAGCACCTCAACAACGGACAGTTTACCCAGGCGATATTGTGAAGTTTTCGGTCTATTTTGAACGGTTAGAGCCTGGTATCGAGGTTTTTGATATGTTTGAAGGGAGAGATGCTGGCACAAAACGATTTTGGAATTATTATGGAGTACATATTCGTAATCCTAAATCTCCTGTTCAAAAACCAAAACCTGAGCCTAAGAAAGAAGAACCACCCGTTATAACCGAAGCACCTAAAGTAGAACCTACTTTGCCCCCTGTTGAGCAAAAAGTAGAGCCAGTACCACCTGCCCCTGCCCCTGCACTTGTAACGCTACGTGGTACAGTGATTGATGCTAAAACCAAAAAGCCAATTCCTGCCAAAATCAGTTATATTGTGCCGAGCGAAGACAACGGTTTAGACTCGATGCAACTTTCGGCTTCGTCAGGAAAATTTAAACTGACACTTGATGCAGGTAATAAGTATGCTTATGTGGCGGCTGCCCAAGGTTATTTTCCAGTCAGTGGTGCTTTTGACCTTTCCCAAGCTAAAGGTGGACAGGAGGTCAGCAGTGAGATTGTGCTAAACCCCGTGGCTGTAGGCGAGGCTATTACACTCAATAATATTTATTTTGATACGGGCAAATATGACCTCTTACCTGCTTCCTCTGCTGAATTAGATCGTTTGACTCAACTCATGCGCGATAATTCAAACATGGAGATTCGAGTAGAAGGCCACACTGATAATTTGGGGGATTTTGACAAAAACGTGGAGCTTTCTCAAAACCGTGCCAATGCTGTTAAAAAATATTTGATTGGTAAAGGCATTGATTCTGCCCGAATTGAGTCAAAAGGACTGGGTTCTACTCGTCCTGTATCAAAAGGCACTTCTGAAAGCGAACGCCGACGTAACAGACGCGTAGAGTTTGTTGTTATAAAGATGTAGTTGTAAGTGGATTTTATATTGGAAAAATGTGAGATACAAGATGATTTCAGTATAAAATCCACTTAATATCAATAAAATCCCTCCATAATTTTGGAAACTTTAAATATCTTTTCTAAGTTTTCCAAAAAATTGAACATCATTATGCTGGCAGAAGAACTTATCAACCCCGCCACCCCTGTATTGAGACCTTTCGACTCGGTCGGGCAGGCCGTTGACTTGATGGATGAACACGGCATTCGCCAGTTGGCTTTGGTCGAGGACGAAGTTTATAGAGGATTACTTAGTGAAGATACTTTGTTAAACTTGTCTGACGACGAAAAACCACTTTCTGAACTCCATTTGCCACCCAATCCTATCCACGCCAATCCGTTTCAACATATTTATGAAGTAATGGGTATTGCTAATCATTACCAGTTAGACACCGTTCCCGTACTCGATGAAGATAATCTTTATGCAGGTACTATTGTGGTGAGCGATATGATGTTAAAATTTGCCGATTTGTTGGGTACGCAAGAAGCTGGAGCTATACTGGTCTTAAAAATGTCTAATCGTGATTATTCGCTAACAGATATAAGCCGTTTGGTAGAGTCTAACAATACAAAGATTATTAGCAGTTATTTTTCGGGTGCAGAATATGGAACCATTGATGAGGCAACACTAACGCTTAAACTCAATAAAACCGAAGTGACGGCAGTGGTGGCGACCCTTGAGCGCTTTGGTTATGTGGTAGAAAACGTATTTGGCAATGCCCCGCTCGAAAACCCTGACCGTCATCGGTTGGATTTATTGCTGCGTTATTTGGAAACCTAATCACATAAACTTTTACCTTTGCGTCCTAACATTCCCTTGTAGCGATACAAATGAAAATCGCCATTCACGGACGCAGCTTTACAGAAGAAACACAGCCTTATGTACAGGCACTGTTTGATATTTTAAAGGAAAGGCAAGCAACTTTTTCTTGTTCTGCCTCTTTTTATTCGTTTTTGCTTCAATCTGGCGTAAATCCGCATACCGAAAAAACGTACCCACATCCCCACGGTGCCCCTGATGCCGATTTTATTTTTAGCATTGGTGGCGACGGTACTTTGCTCGAATCGGTGATGCAGGCCCGCTCGCGCCAAATTCCTATTTTGGGCATTAATACAGGACGATTAGGTTTTTTGGCAACGGTATCGCCTAAGATGATTCATAATTCATTGGATGCACTTTTTGCAGGGGAGTTTCAAATCGAAGACCGTACTTTAGTGAGTTTATTATCTGGTACAGATTTGTTTGAAGAATACAATTTTGCCCTCAATGACTTCACTATTACCAAAACTGATACTTCTTCCATGGTCACCATTCATGCGTATTTGGATAGTGAATTTTTGAATTCTTACTGGGCTGATGGGGTAATTGTCTCAACTCCAACGGGTTCTACTGGGTACTCTTTAAGCTGTGGCGGGCCAGTTGTGCTACCTACCAATAATGTATTTGTTATCACTCCCATTAGTCCACATAATCTCAATGTGCGTCCTATGATTATTCCCGATGCGAGTCAGTTAAGTTTTAGGGTAGAAAGCCGCAGTAGTAACTTCCTCGTTTCTTTAGACTCGCGTTTCCGAATTGTGGATGAGACCGTAACGTTGACAGTGAAAAAAGAATTGTTTAAAGCAAGGTTGGTTAAACTCAAGCGAGACAATTTTGTAGAAACCCTCCGTACCAAGTTACATTGGGGATTAGATGCCCGTAACTAATCATACTGGTGCGATTTTTGTTAGTCTATTCAATAAAAATATTCATTTTTGCGTTGAAGTCAAAG
>JBDHXS010000779.1:0-2838 GCA_039810845.1 Runella sp.
GTTTGGTGCAATCTACAATAACGCCAAGCCGCTGGGAAGATGGCAAAGCAGCAGCGGATTATAACCCATTTACCCAAAAAATGGACGATGCTTTTGCCCTAACGCGTTGGATTCCTGCCATTCAAAATGATTTTGCGGCACGTGCCGACTGGTGCGTAAAAGACTATAAATCAGCCAATCATGCTCCAAAAGTAACGGTTAATGGTAATCGGCGGGCGGCGTTCCGCTTAGTGGTTAGTAGTGGTCAGAAAATTACTTTAAAAGCCAAAACCTCTGACCCCGACGACAATAAAGTTTCGTTGAAGTTTTGGCAATACAAAGAAGTAGGTACTTACAAAGAAGACGTATTGATTACACAACACGGAAATACTGCCGAAATCACCGTTCCGACATCGGCCAAAAGTGGCGATACGATTCATATCATTGTAGAAGCCGAAGACAATGGCTCGCCAGTGCTTACCCGCTACCAGCGAGTGGTTTTGAAGGTGTTGTAGGTTAGACCAACAAAGCCATCCATGCTTCTTTGACTTTCCCATTTTCAAGCAACTGTTTTGCCAGTACAAAATCTTTAATGGGATGTTGAACCGCAAATTGAGCAATTTCTAATTCCGTTGGAAGTTGCTCAATATTTCCCAGGCGTCCTAAATCGTTTCCTGAAAAAATAGGGTTTGACTTTATAAACTCAGGAATGGCATCTACCCCAATGCCCTTGTGAATACTGGGTTTTGCGACTTCAAAAAGGGCGTCGCCCGAGGCGCGACAGTACCAATCGCCACCCATGCGAGCTACCCAATCGGTTTTGGTTTGGTCAATCATTCCTTTTTCATTCAAAATTTCTTCCGAAAAATGGGCCAACACAACCTCACAAATCACAAGGTTGGGCGCACCACCTGCGTCGCCCATTTGTATTACTTGCTTTACTTTGCACTCAAAAACAGCTTTTGACTCCAGCACGCGGGGCGGTTTTACCATTACTGATGGTACTTCGGTAAAACCTGCCTTGATAAATTCATTGACACCGCGTTCGTACTCACAGCTTGCCAACGACATTTGTTCTACCATGGCGTAGTCAACCATATTGATAACCACCTCGTCCACCTCCAATACATTGTCTAAGGTATGTTTGGTACTACCGTCGCGTACACGGCGATTGGGAGAAAAAATCAGGGTAGGGGGAACCGTACCAAACAGATTAAAAAAACTAAATGGACTAAGATTGACGTTGCCGTCTTTGTCAACCGAAGAAGCAAAAGCAATAGGACGAGGTGCAACCGCGCCTTGTAAAAAAGCGTGAAGTACGGGTACCGAGACTTCTTTTGGGTTAATGGTTCGCATTTTAAAGTTTTTTGTTTCTATTTAGTGGGTAAAACGGTATTTCTGACTTCACCAAAGTCCACCCGAATATTGCCTTTTTCGGCAAAACCTCGGATAATAATCGTGTCATAATCTTCTAAAAACCGTCGTTCTGTACCGTCGGGTAACATAATCGGTTTTTTGCCTCCCCATGTCAATTCTAACAAAGACCCAAAACTGTCGGGTTCTTTTCCTGAAATAGTACCCGATGCAAGTAAATCTCCGACGTTTAAATTACACCCATTCACAGTATGGTGGGCAATTTGCTGGGCGACTGTCCAGTACAAATGTTTAAAATTAGAATGGCATAGTTTGATTTCAGTGCCCGAAGCCGTTTGCAAAATTACTTCCAACTCTACGTCGAAAAAGTGCCTGTTTTTTTCTTGAAGGTAGGGCAATACTGGAGGAGTTTGTTCTTCGCCAGCCACTTGGAAAGGAGCTAAAGCTTCAATGGGTACGACCCAAGGCGATACGGATGAAAAGAAGTTTTTGGCCAAAAAAGGCCCAAGGGGTACGTACTCCCATTTTTGAATGTCGCGGGCAGACCAATCATTAAATAGTTGAAAACCAAAGATATATTCTTCGGCTAGATTCACGTCAATGGCCTGTCCAATCGGATTATCTTTGCCAATGACCGTGGCCATTTCAAGCTCAATGTCGAGGCGTTTGGTGGGTGAGAAAAAAGGAGGCAGACTTTCGTCGGGACAAAGTTGACCTTTGGGGCGATGAAAATTTGTGCCCGAAACAAAAATCGAACTGGCTCGCCCGTGATAAGCCACTGGAAGATGCTTCCAATTGGGCAGGAGCGCCTTGTCGGGGTCGCGAAACATCATTCCAACGTTGGTAGCGTGCTGCTCAGAGGAGTAAAAATCGGTATAATCTCCAATTTTAACGGGTAAATGAAGCTGCACATCAGCCACTGCATGAAAGACGGATGCTGGAAGCTGAGTAGGCTGTTTTAAAAGCTCTTGTAGGTGCGCCCGAACGGCATTGGTTTTCGCTTTACCCAATGAAATGAATTCATTGAGGTAGTCGTTCGTAAAAACCCTTTTTGGAATTTTAAGGCCATCGAAGTAACCCAAATGGGCTAATTCAGCCAAGTCAACTACCTGATTTCCAATAATAGTTGCTACTTTTTTACGGCGATTTTTAACCGAGAAAATGCCAAAAGGGATGGTATCGAGGGTAAACATGTTTCTGAAATTTTGTAGGACACAGAGTCACACGGAGTATTGCACAGAGGCTCACTGAGTTTTTTCCTTTGTGATACTCTGTGTCAAACTCTGAGAACCTCTGTGACCCATCTTTTAAGCATCAATCCAACTCTGATAATACTTCCCATCATCCAATTTCAACGCCTCTTCCGTCAGCGCAAGAGGGCGGAACGTATCAATCATCACGGCTAATTCTTTCGTTGAAGTTTTGCCAATGCTGCGTTCGTAGGCGCCTGGCGCTGGCCCGTGCGGGATTCCTCCAGGGTGGAGC
>JBDHXS010000780.1:0-2829 GCA_039810845.1 Runella sp.
CGATAAAGACTTGCGTAAACTGACCGCTATTGAGCGAATGATTGGGAAGGAAATTCCGAAAATTCCGCTGCCCAATGCATTAGGTGCTGCTCCTGAATATAAACCAGGCTCAACCGCAATTCCTCAAAAAAGGCCAACTAAGAAAAAGCCTTTCAGGCGTAAAAGAGGTCCAAAGCCTAATAAGCCCCCCCATAATTCTTCCCCGACAAATGCTTAAATCAATTTTTGAGTGAGTAGGAACAAAATAGGAAAGCCCTTTAAATAAGGTTCAACTTAAATCCAGCCTATATGCGCTCATCTGTCTTTTTTTCTTTTTCAATTTGTATTTTAGGACATTTGCTTTTCTCTTGCGGTGGCTCCAACCAACAAAATCAAGCTGCCACTACTGATACCACAATGACTATCGCTAAAACCACTTTTGGGCAACTACCTGACGGTCAAACTGCTGACCACTATACCCTCCGTAATAAAAACGGAATGGAAGTAAAAATCACCAACTATGGTGGTCTTATTACCCACCTGAATGTTCCTGATAAAAGTGGTACTTTTGGGGATGTTGTGTTGGGATATGATACCTTGGGCGGTTATTTGAAAGCAAGCCCTTTCTTTGGCGCCTTGGTAGGTCGCTACGGCAATCGTATTGGCAAAGCCAAATTTACGTTGGATGGTAAAACCTATACCCTCGCTGCCAACAACGGTGTCAACAGTTTGCATGGCGGATTAAAAGGATTTGATAAAGTCATCTGGAAAACCGAAGTGCTTGATGGGGAAAATGCACTCAAACTTACCTATGTCAGCAAAGATGGTGAAGAAGGATTTCCTGGCAACTTGAGTACCGAAGTCATTTATCGTTTAACTAATGACAATGCCTTAGAAATTGAATACAAAGCAACCACCGATAAACCCACAATCGTCAATCTTACCAATCACTCTTATTTCAATCTGAGTGGTGGCAAGGGTGATGTATTAAACCACGAGGTATCTATCAATGCCGACAACTTTATCCCCGTTGACGAAACACTTATTCCGATAGGTGAGGTACGTTCAGTGAAAGGTACTGTTTTTGATTTCACAAAACCAGTTGCTATCGGAGCGGGAATTAATGACCCCAAAGACGAACAAATCAAATTAGGAGGAGGGTATGACCACTGTTGGGTAATTAATGGGGCAAAAGACTCGCTTCGTTTAGCTGCCACTGCTTACGAACCTACTTCAGGGCGTTTTATGGAAGTATTCACTACCGAGCCTGCAGTTCAGTTTTATACAGGTAACTTCCTCAAAGGGGACATCACAGGTAAAAATGGAGTCGTTTATAGCAAACGGTCGGGATTTTGTTTTGAAACAGAACATTATCCAGATTCTCCTAATCAACCTTCTTTCCCAAGCGTAGTATTACGTCCTGGAGAAACTTACAAGACAAAAACAATTTATAAGTTTTCTGCTAAATAGTTTTTTCAGTCCACTGTTTACAATCTATGGTCCACAGTCAATAGTCCACTGCCTACTATTGACCGTGGACTATTGACCGTAAACAGCCACTCTGCATCATAAAAATTTGGTCATATCGGATTATTGCCGTAGTTTAGCGATTGTCAATAACCAACCCCCACCTTAAGAATATGGCCATGTTAAGCCGCGTTGCTGATTCAGTCTATTGGATGAATCGCTACATAGAGCGAGCTGAGAACTACGCTCGTTTCATCGGAGTTAATTTTAATCTGGCATTCGATTTACCTCCCAATGTCAACGAACAGTGGGAGCCACTTTTGATCGCTACTGCCGACAATTTCCTATTTTACCAACATTACGACGAACCAACGCGCGAAAATGTCATCAATTTTATGACATTCGATAAGCGAAATCCTAACTCTATTTTCAGTTGTTTGTCGTATGCTCGTGAAAACGGACGGACGATTCGTGAAAGTATTTCCAAAGAAATGTGGGAAAACCTAAACGAGCTTTACTTATGGATTCGAGATGTAAAACCTAAAGCAGAGTGGGATCTCAATCACATGCAGGAATTTTATACGCAAGTTCGTAACGGCACACAGCTATACTATGGGGTAGTAGATGCGACCATTACGCGCAATGAAGCATGGCATTTTGGACGTTTGGGCCGTTTTATGGAGCGTGCCGACAAAACCTCTCGTTTCTTAGATGTGTCTTACTTTACTTTATTACCCGATTCTGACGTAACAGGAAGTACACTTGAACTTGTTTTGTGGACTGCGGTATTAAAGTCTGTAAGTGCATACAATATGTATCGCCAACAGTATCAAACTCTTACACCTGCTCATATTGTAGAGTTTTTAATTTTGGACAAGCTTTTTCCGAGGGCAATGGCGCACTGTATTCGTCAAGCAGAATTGTCTTTATACGAAATATCAGGGACGCCTCTCACCAACCGTTTTAGCAATCAAGCTGAAAAAATGATGGGAAAACTTCGATCTGAAATCGAATTTACGGAAGTAGAAGATATTTTCAACATAGGTTTACATCAATACCTTGACCAATTCCAAATCAGAGGAAATGAGGTAAGTAAGTCGATTTTTGAAACCTATTTTGATACCAAACCCGTAGAGGCTTATCAATTCCAATCTCAATCACAAGGATAAATACTTAAATACGAATGACCTATTGTCTTGGCATAAAAGTCGCTTCGGGGCTAGTGGCAATTGCAGATACCCGTTTGACTTCTGGTACGGAAGTGAGTACCAACAAGAAAATTTCCATTCATCAATTGGAAAACCATTCTCTGTTTATCATGACATCAGGGCTTCGCTCTGTGCGGGATAAAGCTGTAACCTATTTCCGTGAGGTGCTGGAAGA
>JBDHXS010000781.1:0-2824 GCA_039810845.1 Runella sp.
TGAACCATAGATTGAGGCAGACGAAGCGTCTTTCAAGACCTGAATAGATTCAATGTCATTAGGATTGATAGTGTTTTGAAATTTATCCACCACCGGTACACCGTCAATCACGTATAGCGGGTCGTTAGACGTAAACGAACTAATACCACGGATACGTACGTTGGTAGCATCGCCAGGTGAACCAGAAGTAGAGATGTTCAAACCAGCCGCTCTACCTGCCAAGTTTTGAATGAACGAGGTGTTTTTTACCGATTTGAGTTCTTCGACATTTACTACCGCAACTGCACCCGTGATGTCACGCTTGCGTAGTTGTTGGTAACCAGTTACAACGACTTCACTTAGTGAAGTGGCATCATCTTCCAACTGTACATTAATAGTCGTTTGGTTGCCAACGGTAATTTCTTGAGATTTGTAACCAATCGCTGAAATTACCAACACTGGATTTTCTCCTCTGACACTAATAGAAAACAGACCCGCACCATCGGCAGAGGTACCGACATTACTTCCTTTTAATAAAATTGTAGCACCTGGTACTGGACCATCGCCTGTTACAACTTTCCCCGTTACTTTACGTTCTTGAGCATGTGAACTAGGAGCAAGGAGAAGTAGAAACACCCAAGCTACTGCACACATCAGCAGAGAATAAAACTTTGGCTTCATAAGTTAAAAAACTGATAGGTTAAAAAGTGAATAAAAAAAATACAAAAAATACAAAAAAACTGTTTAAGGCAATTTTTATTTCATTAGCGTAGTTTAAGCATAGCTACTGAATTAGAGTGTTTTAGTATGTTAAGTATGAGGAACTATCCCTATAATCACTCATTACAGAGTTTTAATTAGGAACAATTGCATTTTTAGGATGATGTGAAAAAGCTTGCCTCAGGTTTCCTGAACTAATAAGAAAACTAATACAAGCCAATTATATCTTCAAAAACGGGTGTGGAAGAAATCGGGTTACCTAATCTTAATTATAAAATTTATAAACTTAATATTAATACGACAATAGTTTAAATTAAGAAACAAAGGCAATAATAATGGTATTATACTTGTAAAAATTTGCTATTTCTTCGTTTTTTGACAATAGACGCGGTTTTTAAAAGGTATGTTTAGTAGATTTTTACTTTAAAAACTAATGTTAAATATTTATTTTTATAGATACAGATGAGACTATTTTTATAACAGTAGATATATACTAAAGAGTCAAAAAAAGGTTGAAATACACTAAGGATTTTGTTTATACGTTCAAAATTAAAGCAAATGCCAAAACCACCTCGCCAAAGATGGTATTTTGATTACGACCACTGGTGGGTTTAAGATAGACACTAAACAGACAGGCAGAGTTCTTTAAAGAGAAAGAGGCCGTCATAGAAAAGATTTGGTAATTTTTGTGGGTTTGCATCATTCTGATACAAACTTATTGGTCATGCTACGATATTCCAAATTTTTTCCTTTTTTTGTGCAAAATTATTTCTATGACTTCCAGTCAAAACATAAAAACTTTCTTAGATAAGGGTCTTGAATACCTACCCAGCGTTTCAGTTGATTGCGTAATTTTTGGATTTCATGAGCATCAACTGAAAGTCTTATTGTTGGAGTTTAAGCATACTAAAGCCTTTGCTTTACCTGGTGGATTTGTATTTAAAAATGAAAGTACAGATGCTGCTGCTACTCGAATTTTGTGGGAACGTACAGGTGTAAAAGATATTTACTTAGAGCAATTTCATACGTTTGGAGAGGCATACCGTGGCAATTGGGATGTGCATAAGGCCACTATGGCATCGCATGGCTTCGAACTTGAGACCGACCATTGGCTGCTTCAGCGGTTTATTACTATTGGGTATTATGCTTTAGTTGATTTTTCAAAAGTCAAGCCAACGCCCGATATATTTTCAGATTTGGGGTATTGGTACGATATTCATGAAATCCCTACCCTTATTCTTGACCATAATCGGATTATTGAGAAGGCTTTAGAAACACTTCAATTAATGTTGGATTATAAATTGGTGGGATTCAATTTACTACCTGAAACTTTTACGATGAACGAACTCCAAAGTTTGTATGAGACTGTTTTGGATAAAAAGCTACTTCGCGCCAATTTTCAGCGAAAAATGCTCAGTTTGGAAATATTAGAACGCGTTGAAAAGAAGTTTTCGGGAAAGGCTCACAAACCCCCGTATGTATATCGCATCAAAAAATAAAAGCTTTATTCAACTTTCCATTGCCGTTCAAAGACCTGTTGATTTGATGGGCGTGTTTGATGGTTAGTAATATCGCGGTCAAACAGGCGATTGAGATTGTTACCAGCAAGATCTTCCAAACGGGCTTCGATTTGTAATTTGTATCTGCCCATGAGCCAAGGAGTTGTGGGGGTGAAGAGAAAGCTTTGTTCTTTTGGGTTTACCTTTATCGAACCCTCTATTTTATTTCCCTTTTCATCAACTACTTGGATAGCATTATGCAATAAAATATAATCTAAAGCTTCTTGTAAATCTATCTCAAGCGGTTGGGTAGTTCCTTTTTTAGGAATTTTCAGCTTCCAATCATCTATTTTTGGTGAAAGCATATCTCGCTCAGCCACTACAAAATCCTTCACATAGTTTTGTGCCAATATTGCTCCTTGGGCATCCGACCACTGCTTAGAAACAATTAATTTGTAGTGGCTACCTTTTGTTAATGGATTGCCCAATCGTTTGTTGGGTTGCAAATCACGCTTGATTCGACCTGGGTCGAGCCATAGTGTCAATACGGTTCTTTCAGCATTCCATAGTTCGGGCTGTAAATTCAAAAAAGTGTGAAGTAGGGTATCTTCCTCAAGGCTAAGTAA
>JBDHXS010000782.1:0-2820 GCA_039810845.1 Runella sp.
CATCAGGTTTCTAGATGATGGGATCAGTACAGAGGGAAGTATGGGAAAAATGGTAGTGACTATTCTATCCGCAGTTGCTGAAGCTGAAAGATCACGCATACTTGAGCGCACTAATGAAGGTCGTTTAGAAGCAAAATCTAAGGGTATTAAGTTTGGTAGAAAACCAAGCGTAGATAGGGAAAAGGTGCTTGTGCTACGTGGACAAGGCATGGGGGCTACGGAGATAGCCAGTCGGCTGAAAATGGGTCGCTCTACAGTATATAAAGTTTTGAATTCAATCCCCAAAAGTCCAAAACTAATTTCGTAGTTCCTTAGCGTACGTTTTCTTCACCCCCTAAATGGCATAGTATTTGACGATATATGGTATCATTAACCTAGATATTAAGATGACAAATACGGCAGTTACGAAAGTAAAACATTACGTTGAAGGTTTATCTTTTGAAACCCTGATAAATAGGTCGCGGGGTAGTGGACACAGAGATCGTTATCCTGAGCTTTACAATTTAATATTGTCTGAAGAAGGGATGTCATCTAGAGGTTTTGGAACACCTGACCAGCATCTGGAAAAAACCAAAAAACGGTTAACGAAGGCATTGAGCTTATTGATGAAAAAAAGAGTCGTTTCAAAGGATAAAAAATTGCTCTTAGCTGAACTTGCGTCAACAATGGAAAAAGCAACTCATTCGTCTGAAATTTCCAAAATTGTTTCGCACGCGCTTGATATAACAAATGACTATAAAGAGAGGTTGTAGGCGCAAACTCCCATATCGCTAGGATATAAATTGCCGGATGGCACAAAGTCACCAATATATATGTCTGTATATATCATTTGTTGCAAAACAGGGGAGTGTATAGGAGAATGTAGCACTTTTTTGCTAGTTGACTATTTATCATCATAATGCCCTTTTGCGGAGATGACAAAAACAGTTACAACATGGTCATCAATGGAGTATACCAATCGATGCTTTTGTGTTATTCTACGAGAATATAAGCCCGCTAAATCATACTTTTTTAGTTGTGGCTTGCCTGTGCCTGTCTTAGGATGTAATGCAAGTTCTTTGATAAGCTCAATAGCTTTTTTATAGGCATTGGGTTCTGACTTTTTTAAACTCAACAAATCCTCTTCGGCTTGTATTGAAAGACCTATTTTGTACATCAGAGAGACCCAAGGTATTTTTCTAATTCTTCTGTACTGTCAAAGGTTTTAAATTTACCTTGTTTAACTTCCTTCACAGAGTTCTTTATGCGCTTAATCATTTCTGGAGAAAAATATAGGTCATCATCAGATACAGGTGTGAGTACGTAAGCCTGCTTTTTCCCTCGCTTAATAACGATTTTTTCTCCGTTGTCAGCCATGTCAAAAAAATCCTTTTGTTTATCTCTAAACTGCCTACTGGTTGTTTCGATTATTCTCATTTTGTATTGGTATTTGTGTACCATAATTGGTACACAAATATAGTAAATTTTTATTGATAATTCTTTAGATCATCCATGAGGTATCCTTCGGGTGGGGGCACAAAACCACCAATATATCCGTATATATCATTTGTCGCTTTTACTATTGCAAGATGTGTTTTTGTACATACAAAAACTCTTGCTGATAGATACAAAAAGTTCGCGACTCACTTTTAAGTTTCAAACTGGTTAAATCAAAATGGCCCCAATAATTAAGTGTTTTCGAAACACCTTTTCATCCGATTTGCCAAATCAAAAATTGCTTCTTTTCTGATATAAATATCTCTCCCGACGCCGCCAGTAGCCATTTCATCAAGACCACCTATTAACATCAAAAGCTCATCTGTATTTATATTACTATAGCTTGTACTGGGCCGTTTTTCAGCCTCCATTTTCAAACTTCTATTCTGTTGAATCAGATTGATTTTTTCCTTCTTTAGCTGTTCTAAATCACCAGTCAGCTTTTGGTTCATATTAACCACTTCTTGTACTTGATCCTCTGTTATCCCTGACACTGAAACACTTTTGTTTTCTAGTAAATCCAACATCCTGTTAAGCTTATTTTTTTCAATAACCTTGATAATTTTAACGATGCGTTCTATCCCATTTTTGGTCTCTTGAATCAAAGGTGCTTGCAAACTATCTGGGTTAATTCCTGTGAGCTCAAAGTACTTCACCATCGATTCTATATAAGCCGGGAAAGACTTTTTACCACGTAAATAATTCAGTTTTGAATAAAGTATATCAGCCAATCTGATTGATTTAAACTCTGCCATTGTTCCAATTTTTGATTTTGAGGTAATATATAAAAAATACACATTTGCATACAATAATTTAATGCATTAAAAACCTCATACACAGAATATTATAACTAAATATGCATACAATTTGTATGCATACACGTATACCTAACAATTTATAAATAGCTGAAAATGATCAGACTATGTCTGATGTACCGTATCCTATACGGTACCTGCTTGCTTTTCCATTTCTCTATTCGCTAACCGCTCATAGAATGGAAAAACGAGCCCTCACACATGCCCCTAAAATCACGTCAAAATCCGTAGAGTTGAGTTAATAGTTTGCTAGGCCCTTCGCTCATTTGCGGCCTATCTCCTTCGGCAGACTTCAAAGCATTTAAGGGTGCCTTGCTCAAGACTCAAACAGCAAAAAGAAAAAATATTTGTTTAACCAGTTTGTAGTTTAAAAATGAGTCGCGAATTTTTAGATATGGCCAGAAAGATTTTTTGTGCGCACAAAAACACATCTTGCAATAGTAAAAGTGACAAACGATATATACGTATATGCTATACGATTAAATAATTGATATACAATATGTTATTTGTTTCTTAATTGAAATGACTA
>JBDHXS010000783.1:0-2786 GCA_039810845.1 Runella sp.
GCCAAAGGTTAATGATTCTTTATTGAGCCAACCCTGATACGCAGGAAGCCCTAAGTTGACGTTGAAATAGCCTATGCCTGCTTTATGCGGATATTGCCCCGTAATCAAAGAAGCACGGGTAGGGGCGCAGATAGAATTATTGTAAAACTCCCGTAGCCGTAAGCCGCCAAAGGCCAGTTTGTCAATGTTGGGTGTGTTGATTTCGGAGCCATACGCCCCCAAGTCTGAGAAGCCCAAGTCATCCACCATGATGAGAATGATGTTGGGCTTGGCCGTTGCTTGGGCTTTCGCCTTTTTTTGGGCAAATAGCCCCCCTCCCCCAATGGGGGCTATGAAAAATAAGAAAAGGATGATTTTTTTCATTTGCGTTTTACCAATTTGGGTTCTGCGTTAGTTTTGGATTATTATCAATCTCCGATTGTGGAATCGGATACAGGCGATGACGGTCGGCGGCGTTAGTCTTGCCCACTATGTGCAGGTTTTTTACAAAGGTGCTGTTGCCGTTGGCATCTTTTTGGCGGATGAGGTCAAACCAACGCTGGTACTCAAATACCAATTCCAAACGACGGTCTAAGTAGAGTGAATCTCTAAATTGATTTTTGGTCAGATTAGGCGTGAGATTGGCAAGCCCCGCCCGATTGCGTACCCGATTGAGCGATTTGTAGGCTTTGGCAGTAGGGCCGTTGGCTTCGTTTTCGGCTTCGGCATGAATCAACAACAGTTCGGCATAGCGAATAATCGCCACATTGGCAGCCGATTCGCTCGTGGTCCCTGTGGAAGCAGGATCCCATGCCTTATTAAAAAATGGCGTGGAATCGTTCGGGAAAGCAGGATTGGCAAATGGCAAAGCATATTTTCGGCCATTGGTAGGGCTGATATAACTCGTTACAAAAGTCACCCGTTTGCGCTTGTCGTTGTTTTTGAACAACTTATAGACACTAAAAAACTTGTCGTTGCCATTGGTATAAAATCGTACCATATCAGCATAGCTACCTACTAAGCCCGGTACAGCAGTCAGGATAGAACGGGAATTTTGGCCATTGCCTTGACCAAGTGATCCTGATTTGAATTGAGCCGAAAAAATATGCTCTACCCCATTTTTAGAAGCAGGCAAAAACACATCGGCATAGTTGGTAAACAGATTGTAGCCATACGTACCCGTACCTCCGTCGGCAGCCGAAAGCACTTCTTCCGCTTTTTTGACGGCATCTTGATAATGGCTTGTAATGTTTAAAGGCAACGAAGCTTTGGTCAAATACACCTTTGCCACTAGTGCTTTGGCGGCTCCCTGCGTAGCTCTGCCTACATCAGGCGAACTGTACGACGCTGGTAGAGCATCTGCTGCTTCGGTCAAGTCTTTTTCGATTTGGGCATAGACCTGCGCCGAAGGAGTACGCTCCACAGCATAGTCGGCAGCAGAGATGTATTTTTGGTAAGCCGTAATGAGTGGAACATCGCCGTAGAGTCGTACCAAATTGAAATAGTACAAAGCCCGCAAAAACTTCGCTTCGCCTATCAAACGCGCCTTGAGTTTGGTATCAAAATCAATCGCTGGTATTTTTTCCAAGGCTACGTTGGCCCGTTTGATGGCTGCATAGTGCTGTTGCCAAATCTCATAAATTCGTAGATTTCCTGTTGAATGTGATAATACAGCCAATGAACGCACATCAGCGTTGAAAGCACCAGGTCCTGGGTCTTCGTCGTCACCTGCAAAGTTCATTCCCGTATTAAACAGGGTATTGTAAGGAGTTTGTCCTGGGGCGTTGAGCAGCCAATAAACCGCATTTACGGCATTGACCGCATCCGTCTGCGTTTTATAAAACTGCTCTTCGGAAATAATAGATTCTGGCTTTTCGGCCAAAAACTCTGTGCAGGAGGTAGTTACCAATGCAAATAGAGCAACTACGAAATAGTTTATTTTTTTCATAATTGAAAGCATTTTGAATAAAAATGGAATTCCAAGATGCTGTTGGGTGTTTCCACCCGACAGTTATCGTAAATTAAAGCGAGAGCGTTAGCCCCACTTGATATGAACTGTTGTTAGGATACACGCCCGAATCCACCCCTCGGCTAATAAGCGATTGTCCATTCAGGCTTACTTCGGGGTCATAGCCGGTATAGTTGGTCCAAGTGTGGGCATTTTGAGCGGACGCATACACTCGTAAATTTTTGACCTTAGCCTTGTTGAGGAGTGTTTTGGGGAAAGTATAACCCAAAGACACGTTTTTAAGACGGACATAAGAACCGTCTTCAATGAAGCGGTCGGCGAGCGTAATGGCAGGGTCTTGGTAGGCAGCTTTTACATCAGTTTGGGTATTGGTAGTCGTCCAGCGATTGAGTAAATCTCTCGAACCGTTTACATAACCCGTTCCCAACTCCAAATTGGCGCGGTTGGCGTTGTAGATCTTACCACCAAAAACTCCTTGAAAGAAAACAGATAGGTCAAAACCTTTGTAGTTGAAAGTATTGGTTAATCCCAAATTCAGCCCCGGCTGATTGGCAATTACAATGCGGTCGCCAGCTTGAGTAATCTGCCCGTCACCATCAATGTCTTTGTATTTTTGTCCTCCTAAACCTTTGTTGGCTTGAGGTGTCAGGGCTTTATCACCCGATTGAATCAGGCCGTCGGTTTGATAAACAATAAACGAACCCACAGGATAGCCAACTTTTAAAATAGAGGGCGACGAAATACTTGGAATAATCTGCGATACCCCCTCTCCAAGGCTCACAATCTCGTTTTTGTTGTTTGAAAAAACAAAAATGGTGTTCCACTTCAACTCTCCCGT
>JBDHXS010000784.1:0-2773 GCA_039810845.1 Runella sp.
TATTTTTTGATGAATATCAAGGTAGGTATTCATCAAGAAACAGGCGATGAGTATTTAGAAAAAGATGGAAAAATCATTTTTGATGAAAAGGGAAATGACATGGCCCGAACCGCAAAAAAGTTGAATGTCATTTCAAAATTGTATCAAGTTTTAAAGTAAAATATCATGGGATACGTCGGCTACATAGCGGGGCTTGTTTTCGTCGCTCTCGCCTACTGGATTACCTATCGCAATTCGCCCAAACACGCCAATATTTTACTGGGTATTGTGGTTTTGAGCATAATCATTGCCCAAATAAAACCGATTCAGATGCTGTCTGTTTTGGGATTTTTTGGCGTTTTGGCAGTAATGGTGATGTCGAGATTTGCCCGAGAAAAAGAGATTTCGGGGTGGTTTAAAGAACACAATTTCAGACCCACTCAATTTCTGAATGCCTCGAATTTATTTGGCCATAATCCGAACACAGGCTCAATAATCTATCATAATTACCTCACCAACATCAATGGTATAAATTGCTTGTACTCAGAGCAATATAATTCTTACAACTCTGGAAACAATCCGAGTTTGGTGGTGCATTGCTCATATTATTTCAACGGGAAGTTGAGCGTGGACGAACTCGAAAGAAAGTTTATTGTACAAAAAGAGAAAACGGAAAAAACAGGCTTCATTGAAAGCCAACTCGGGTATTTTGATTTAAAAGACTGTACTATTTTCAGACCAAATATCGGTGGATTAGCAGTCAGTTGGCGTTTTCCTACCACGATAGAAGGCTACAACACCCGATACGAATGGATAAAAGAAGCGTTGGCAAATTGAACTATGAAGAAAACAATGTGGATATTGGTTTGTGTAATAGTGCTGATTTTTATCATTCAGGCACTCCGAAACCCCAATCAGACTACTGAAATGGGCGTTTCGGCAGAAAAGACTGTACCTGATTCTCATAACAAAGGCTGGCTGATTGACACGGGCGAAGTGGTCAAAAACCCGATGGAATGGCTCAAAAAAGCGTTGGTGGCCGATGCCAATTTTAGCTACTTCATTGAGAGCAATCCTGACTATGTGGTGCGTGATGAGGCTTTTTTGGAGAAAGCGATTCAAGAGGGGCTCGACCGCTCCAACAACGGCAAAATGCCCAGTAGGAGCAACGGACTGCAACAAGCCCTGCACGAAGCACGCATGGCGTATAGCTCTGCCCTCAAAACCGATGAAGGAATCTCATTGGTCGAAAAAACCATCGAAAGACGGTTCACGAACCCTAAACTTAGCCTCCAAAACCCGAATTATCCTGTTTTAACGGTTGATTATGGGGTTTTCTCAGGCAAACTTCGCTATCAATCAGGCAGAAACGGCCCTTATGCTTACAAGGAAAATCCGCATTTTGCCGACCAAATCAACGAAAAAGATGCAAGCGGAAACTACAAATGGAAAAAATCGCTCTGGAAATCGGAAGAAGTAGCTGCCGAATTGGAGAAATGGCGGGGGCGTTTTCCAGAAGTTAAAATTTTTCGACTGAAAGCCCATTTGATTCGTGGGCGTAAGTTTTTGTACGAATATCGCCCAGCAGTTTCGCAGTTTTCGTATCAAGACTTTACCAGTCCTGAGTACAGCGTTCATTCGGTTTCGACCTACGAAATCAACTCCGATTTGACCGTCTATATGTCTGGTAAGCAATCTCTTTATCAGTTACCCGATTGGGTTTCAAAGCCCGACCCTACCGTTCGCCCCACCGATGCCGCCAAGATGTATGAAAAACTATTGAAGCGAATAAGTGATTTTGAGTTGCGGTAACCAAATCAAAATAGAGCCATGAAAAAGCAAACGCTAAATAAAACCACCAAAAATGAAGGCTTCGATTGGAGAGCCTTGCTTTTTATTGCCATAATCGTTTTATTGTTGCTGATTTTATTCTCTTTTTGATTGCTTTGAAACTCCTCCTCTCCATATCTTTTACTCTGACTACATGGGTTTGTTTGGCTTCTGGCTCAACCATCAAAGTCTTTACTGCCAACGACGGGCTTCCTTCTTCGTATGTTTTTACAGCTTTTCAAGACCGAAGTGGATACATTTGGGTTGGCACTTACGGAGGGTTGAGTCGTTTTGACGGGAGAAATTTTGTCAATTTTACCGTAAACGAAGGGCTTGGAAGCAACCAAATCCTGAAAATTATGCAGGATAAAAGAAACAATATCATCGCTGGAAGTTTTTTTGGTATTTCGATTTACGACGGGGTTAAGTTTAGAAATATCGAAAAAATCAGCGGGGTTTCAATCGAACGCACGCGCACGCTCATTGAAGATAAACATGGAAACATCTGGGGAGGATGCCGCAATGGGCTTTGGAAAATGGAAGCCTCTGGCAAAATGAAAATATTTTCAAAAGATGCTCAACAAGCCCCAATCCCCCCAATTTGGTCCATTTACGAACTCGAACCGAACAAAATATTGGTCGGTACGCCTTTCAAATTTTATATTTTCGATGGCAACAGTTTCGTCGAAATCAAAAACAAAAGCGGCGAATCTATTCCAGCAACCATCATCAGCAAAATAGAGGGCAAAATCATCATAGGTACTTACCGCAAAGGCTGGTATGAGTTCAAAAACGGAGAGGTTATCGAACTCCCAACGCCTGATTATATACAGAAAGGCATTTCTTACATTTTTGCAAACAGCTTGTCCAACACCTGGGTAGCAGCTACCTCCGAAGGATTGGTTTTCAAAAGCCCAGCGGATGGTTTTTCCCGATATTCCTCCATCAAGGATGTCTATCAGAA
>JBDHXS010000785.1:0-2766 GCA_039810845.1 Runella sp.
ATTTGTTGAGATTCAACATCGGTGGGTAATACAGAGCATTATGAACGCGCCCGGCCACAATCCCGGGCATATCTTTTGGAATAGCCATACCTTCGCTGTACATCACTACGCCTTTTTTTACTTGATCGGCGGCTTCCTGTAATTCTTTGCTACTGCTACCTCGTGTATCTAAGACGACCCCGTCGGCGTCGGTAGCCGCAATCAAGTCAGAAAGCCCTTTGAGATGCGCTTTTGGGTCATTGGCATCTCGTGTGGACTCGTCCCAAGGGTTATAACACAAAAACAATTTGGTTCCTTGTGGTCGGAGTTCAGCCCCCAGTTTTTTGAGTCGAGGCAGGCCGCCGGGAAGGTCTTTAAACAAATCAAATTGATTGCGTTGGTCGAGGCCAAGCGTTGGCCAGGTAGGCCAAATCCCCACGACATCGTCGCCGCCGTACAATTTTTCAAATCCCGTTAAGCTCAATTTTTCGCTCTTTGCAGCGTTTGCCGCCAAAAAACGTTTATCCCAAGCCATCATTAAATGAATAACATAACTTTGGCGAATCCACTGCAAGTCAGTACGTTTGAAAAGAGAGTCATCAAACTCTGCCAAATCATACAGTTTTCTTTTTTGGAAAATTTGACGTAATCCCTCTTGCCAATCGCCCATATACGTTTCAAGCCAAAGATGATACGTAACGCTGCCGTTGGGTGGCAAAATAGTTTCAAAACGCCTTCGGGTGGCTTTGTCCCATTTTACACGCCGCATCAATGCACATACATTGCCTGTGGTTGCAGTTACTGCTGAAAACCCCAGTTCCCAAGCATTATCGGGAAGAATCACATTGACAGGGGTAAAATTCGGTCGAAACAAATGCGCTCGCGATAACGAATGATTGCCCAGCCCTGTGATATAAACGTGATTGTTGGACTCGCCCAGCGGTACAACATTGCTAAGTCGAAGCGTGTCGGCAGAGGTGTTGGTAAACGTAATGGCGGCCTGATAATACCCTTTTACAGAATCAAGTTTGGCGTAAGCGACAGTTAATTTATTTTCTAAAATAAAATTCAGTTTCTGGTTTTCCTGCTGAAAAGTTACTCGTTCGGTAGTTGCATATTTCCCATTGAGAACGTATGAGAAGAGTGGCAAAGATGATTGGTAGGTACGAAGGGAAGTTGAGTTATTTTTAAAATCATCAATGCGTAAAAAACGCTCTTCCGCAAACGAGGGAGTTAATTGCGCCCCCACCCAAAAAGGCATAAAAAGTGGAATAAGCAGTAATTTTAGGGAGTTCATCGGGCATTGTTTATAAGCAGCGGTTTACTGTGCAAAGACGCAGGGACGCAAAGATTACTCCCATTTTTTTACAAACTTAAAATGCGTTCGCTCCAATCCCTGACGCTCGTAAAAGCGGTGGGTATCAAGACGTTTCTTGTTGGCAGTTACTTCCAAAATTTTGAAATTTTCGCGCTCAGCCACTGCTTTTAGTTGCTCAATAAGCAAACTGCCAACGCCTTTGCTCCGATAGTCGGCGATGACAAACATTTCCTGAATCTCACCAACTTTGCCGCAATGGTGCAGGAGCCATTGTGCATGTACGCTTGCATAACCCACACACAATGAGTCATCAAAAGCTAAAAAATAATGACAATCGGGGTTTTGAAGATTCTGTATGAAAATCTCTTGGAAAAGGTCGAAATCAAACTTTTCTTCTTCCAATTCGCATAAGAAATCGTAAATAATCAAAACATCCTTGGCGGTAGCTTGTTGGATAACGATAGCATCAGACATGACAAATAACTATAAGGTGGATGGTTTTCTCAAAATTCCTGCATTACGTCTGATTCATAGACAAGGATGCCTTTGACGTTACTGGCAGTAATAGACACCATAGCTTTGGCCACTTTTTCAGCTTCAATAGCGCGATATTTGGCAGGAATGAGCGGTTTTAATAATTGAGTTAATTTTTCTCCAATCTGTTCACCTGTCCGGGACTCGGGGCGGTTGCCAAGCAATAGCGACGGACGAAAAATTAAAACGGTTTCGTAGCCCAACTTTTTGAGGGTTTCTTCGATGTCACCTTTGATACGATTATAATAAAACAATGATTTTTGGTTGGCGCCCATAGCCGTAATAATGGCAAAACGCTTGGCTCCATTGGCCAATGCCATTTTAGCTATTTCATAAGGATAAGTATAATCTACCCGATAAAATGCTTCTTTGGACCCCGCTTTTTTCATGGTAGTTCCCAAACAGCAAAATATATCATCGGCTTGTACCAATGCTGATGCTGGCGCCTCAAAATCGAAAAGGACAGACTGCAATTTTGGATCTGTTGTAGCAAAAGGTTGGCGAACTAAAACTTTTACCTGGCTGTACTTTTCTGAAGCCAACAATTGAGTCACCACTTTTCCTCCCACCAATCCAGTTGCACCTATTACCAATGCTGTTCGTTTTTCGGAGATCATATTTTTTGGGCGTGGTTAGTTCTCAAGGATAAATTTAGCTGTATAGGCAATGATGTTTTTGGTAAGGTACAAAAAAAATAAACGGGTAAAAAAATAATTGACAAAGCAATTTATTAAACGGTAAAATTACTTAGAAATCAAACTCTATTACTTCGGAGTCATTAAGGAGTATTTTGGTCAGTTTTTCATGACTTCTTTCAGATCCTTGAACAATCCATGTCCCCGTAATCGTGTTGCCTATGCGACTCTGTACGCCGCGTTTGGCATCTAAATCCAATTCTCTAAAAAGCGTTTCGTAGTTTTTGAGGGTCTTTTGCT
>JBDHXS010000786.1:0-2713 GCA_039810845.1 Runella sp.
TCCAAAACTCGGATACGTGCGCATTTTGAAGCGGCGGTCGCGGGCAGTGATTTTCCAAGTTAATTCAAAAATGGCTTTTTCGATGCCATTTGAGGTAACTTTGGAAGCCAACCAACTCACAAAACCATGACGATTTTGCAAAACTACTTTTTCGGCCCCACCGCCGTCGCCCGTACCCAATTGAGCGATTTTCTCGTTGAATTGAGGGGCTAAAAACCTGATTAATACCCACAGAGACGCAACGGGGCAGCCACGGTGAGAACTGCAAAAATCCAGAAATTAGCATCGTTTTTGATGGACAATTGCATTGTACCGCTCATCCACAGGGGAGGTAAGGCGTAATGCCAAGGACGAACCGCTGCCTCAACACTTTCGATGTCGAGCCAGTTGAAAATACGTCCTATGAGTTGGTACCCTACCGTTACCACCATCGTAAATACAATCTGAAAATAACTGATGATGTCTTTGAGGCGTTCTTCACTTGTAAACCGCATCAAGGCCATGTACAAAAGCGCTGTCAGAAATACGGATAAAATAGCCATTAGGATGACGGCTAACACACAGACCAAAAAAGCCAAAACTCCGTACTTGAAGAGTGTAAAAACGAGTGTGAAAAAGGCAATGCCAAACGAAAGAATCAGTACGTAAGTAGTGATGTGAACGAGCCGTGCCAGTAAAATAGTGCGGCTGTTGACGGGGCGGGGGAGTAGTACGGCGTTGTCGGTGGTATCAAGCAGCAAAGTAGAAAAATCAGTAACCAAAGTAAGCACCGACATCACCATAATATACGCAAAAGGCAGGCTATAAGCGTAGTAAGGATCCTTGATAAAAAAGATGCAAAGCCCCATAAACAAGCCGACAAAGCCTAAAAGGCCAACCATCCACCAAAATGAATTATTAGCGTTTTGGTCTTGATTGCGGGAGTTGTAGTGCGAAAATGCCGCCATTGGACGGCGATTTTGCATGATAAATTTTACTTCGACAATATGGCGAAGTACCTCATAGTCGGCACCCAGCCAGCGAAAAAAGCCCTGGATAGCATCAAGAATATATAAAACGGCTCTAAGCATAGCGATTGAAGAATTTAAGGAACTACTGATAACGGATAACAGATAACGGATTAACGAAATGCCTGCAAAAAGTCGGAGGCGCGGTGGTCGTTTTCTTGGTCGCCCGTTAGTCCTTGAAAAATGCTTTCGAGCGTTCCCGTTTGGGCCTGGGCTTTAAGCTCTTCAAAAGTGCCATTGGCAATAATTGTTCCTTGGTTGATTATCACAATTCGGTCGGAGATTTTCTCTACCACGTCCATGATGTGCGAACTGTAGAAAATGGTTTTGCCAGCAGCTTTGAGCTTGCCCAATACTTCTTTGACCAATATGACAGCGTTGGCATCAAGACCCGATAGGGGTTCATCCAAAAATATTACATCGGGATTGTGAATCAAGCCCGCAATAAGCAATACTTTTTGCCGCATCCCTTTAGAAAAAGTATTCATCCTGACGTCGGTATGCTTTTCTAAGCCAAAAATTTCGAGGAGTTCGTGAGCACGACGTTCGATGAGGTCGTCGGTCATTTTGTGCAATCGCCCCACAAACAGCAAATACTCCATGGGGGTAAGTACTTCGTAAAGCATGGCGTTTTCGGGGATGTAACCGATGCGTTTTTTGACTTCCAGGGCATCTTCACGAATATCGAAACCCAACACGCGCGCTTCTCCCACAAAATCGGGCAACATGCCAATCAAAATTTTGATAGTGGTGCTTTTGCCTGCACCGTTGGGGCCGATGTACCCGATAATTTCGCCCGCATAAACGTCTAAATCAATGCCTTTCAAAATGAGGTCACGCCCGTAGGATTTTTTAAGACCTCGTAAACTTACAATGGGTTGTTTTTCCATGATAGAGTGGTTTTGGCTGCAAGGAAATAAAAGTGCAGAAATGCGAACCAAAAATTAGATGAGTGGTCAGGAAATGACTTTGCCGTGGGTCTTACTGATGACGAATCGCAGTAAAGGACGACCTATTTGAAAGAATGAAAGGGCTAATTCTGAGAGCCATTTGTCGCCAAACAATCGTTGGATATTGCGCCCCACCCACAGACGAGCGGCAAATTGCCTGTTCCAAGTACGTTGATATTTGTTCTCTAATTCTTGACGGTTGATTTTTCCCGCTAAAAATTCGGCACTAAGTTCAGCCGCTATTTTTCCCGCATGAATGGCCAAAGCCATGCCATTGCCGCAGAGTGGAGTGATGAGTCCAGCAGCGTCGCCCACCATCAAAATATGGTTTTCGACGACTTTTTTTGGTGAAAAAGAAAACTCATTAATGACTTCGGGTTTTTCATACAAAAATTCTGACTCGGTAAAAATGCGTTTCAGGTGCGGATTTTGCCAAAGTACTGCGCGTTCCATTTCGGCAATGCTGCCGTGTTGGCGCAGGTTGTCGCGGGTGGTGAGGTAGCAGAGGCAGTATTTATCTTCTTCGATGGCCGAAATACCGCAGTAGCCATCTTGGAAGTTATGTAATGCAATCAAGTCTTGGGGAAAGTCGGTACGGATGTGGTGTTTTACACCCACGTAAGGGGATTTTTTATGGGTAAAATCGCGGTCGAGTACTTTGTCCATTTTGGAATTTTTCCCAAAAGAACCTAATACAATTTTAGCACTAAAACGGAGATTTGATTGAGTTTTAATGGTAAACGACGTTGGAATTGC
>JBDHXS010000787.1:0-2699 GCA_039810845.1 Runella sp.
CTGGATAAATTTATTATCGGTCTGGGAATTTGCCCCCAAACCACTAAAAATTCAGACAATTATCGAAATCTAATCAATTACACTAAAATCGCTGCCTAATTCGTAGCGAACCATTGATTATCATCAAGTATGATATATAAACACTTGCTTTGTCGCTATAAAAAATCTCAAAACACTTAGTGTTAAACTGAACTCTTGCAACTTTTATATCTTCAATTGATATTTCAACTTCATTATTGTCTTCGCTGTCGTTTAAGTCAATTATATTATTTGCTTCTTCATCAACATTATCTTCGGTTGTTTCAAGTTCAACTAAATAATTAAAATAGTCATAGTCCAGTAAGTCAATAAGATCGTCAAAATCGGAATTATTTAATGACTGCCCAAAGTCGTATGAATTTAAAATAGTTCGGTAATGCGTAACTGCATCTTTTTTGAATTTGTACTCTTTCTGTCCTATTTTAAATGCTTTTCTCATTATTGTCGTCTATATCTACAAAGTATCTGCCAACTTGCTAATTGACGCATGTTTTATGCGTTTTATCTGCAATGTAAGTGCTTCTGTTATAAAATACAAACCTTCAAATTGTTCCCTATTAATGTATTGATATACAGGGTTTTGTGAGGTGTGTAGTGCGTTTGATTCTAATAATGTCTTACACAGACAGGGTACAGTATAGAAAATCCTTGCAGGAGCGTGTCTTTCCCGTGTAATGACGCTACACTTTCTGCAAAAGGGACAGTAGTTTTCTGTCCAGTTTTTGGCCTTGAAAATTTTCGTAGTCAACATCATTTCGTCCAGAATTCAGCAGACCAAAAGAGCCGTCAAATTCCCATAAGGCGAAGCCAATCCCGTTTTCGCTCAGAATGCCCAATAAATCTTTGAACCAAGCCAGAAATACATCGTGAGGTGTTTTGTTAAAACAGCCGCATTCACCACAATGCACACCTGTACCACTGTTTTTAAGGTCAATCCACGGTTGAAATTTATCTTCCAGTAGTTTGCGGCTTAGGTTTTGGTCGCCTACCTGTCCAGGCCAAACGGGAACGGGTAGGCTATCGGGGTCTTTGTACACCCAAGAGGCTTTGTAATGCGAGATGATGGAAGGCGTATAGCCTCGGCAACTTTGACCCACTGCCAAATCGGAAATACCCGTAATCACGTCGTTACCGACATTGTTGCCATCGGCAATGATCAAATGCTTTTTGTTGACTCCTTTGATGGTATCGTAGGCCGCTACGATCAGCTTTCGATACATTTCGGGTGCTAATTTGGTCTTTTTACCCAATTGGTCGTTCATGTCGTCGCGCCAACTCGGTTCGTTGAGGAGGTCGAAACTGATCTTTTTGGAAGACGTATCTTTGAATTTTTTCGCCCAAAATTCCCAATGATAGCAGAAGTCGCTCAGGGCCTGCTCGTTGGTCCAAAGGTTGTAAGGCTCTACAAAACCCGCATTGATACAGTAGCCTGGGGCACGGTGGAGATTGAGCGAAACGTGGTGATTGTATTTCTGCGCCCAATAGACCAAATTTTCGATTCGGTCGGTCATTTGGGTATCAATGTTTCTGATCTCGTCGATTCGGATATTTCTCGAACGGTCAAATTTCAGATAGGCAGGATACGCCATCGGAATCCTAACAAAATCAAAACCCCAATCTTCCATCCATTTGAAATACATTTCGGGCGTTTGCGGGCGACTTTTGGCAGGGTCGGGTGAGAAAAAATCCAATACATTGAATCCTTTCCATTTGGGCAATTTGTTCTTTTGCTTCAATGGTAAACTCATATTTCCACTCGACAAAGCGACCGTAGCCAGAGAACTGTTCCTAATAAAAGTGCGGCGATTGATGCGATTTTCCATTGTGTATAGTATTTTAATCATTTTTTGGACACGGAGTTTCACTGAGCGGTCCGCCGCAGCGGGTTGTCACGGAGTGTCACAGAGTCATGTTTATCTTTGTGAGACTCTGTGTATGACTCTGTGCCACTTTGTGTCCAAAAACTGCCAAACGCACTTTATTCAAACTGAAAAGCAAAATACGTACAGGAGCCTTTGCTTGTGTTTTGAAGGCCGTGCGGGACGTTGGAGTTGAGAAAAATAATATCTCCGACTTTGGAATCGTGCCATACCCCATCAATGGTTTCTTTGGCCTGACTGTCGGCTTCCCCTTCTTGGCTGTTGACCAACAGTAAAATCTCGGCGGCTGGATGACGGTGCGCGGGATGACTCATCCAATTGCCCGTGAGGGTGGTTACGTGCATTTCAAAACGCTTACACATACTCGTAGGGCGGTCGAAAAAGTTTCTTCTGCCGCCTTTGTCGTGGCCTTTGAACTCGGTTTCGTCCCAATTGAGCAGTAGCGAACCACCTGCCGCTTTTCCCCTTTCTATGTCAAGCGGCGTGACCGAATTGAGCTGAAACACATAGTAGGTAGCGGGTTTATCGGTATTGTTGACTAAACTGCGCTTGTCGCCCGACATAATGAGGGCAATGCCTCCAGGCTTCAATTCCTTGGTTTTACCTTCTACAGTGACGGTCATTACGCCTTCCTTGACAATAATCAACTCCTCATTTTCTTGCGTGTACTCGCTGTCGCGCATACGACTGTGAGGATTGATGGTGGTGGCGTGGACTTTGAACAGCTTAAAATGTGGCGTTGTGCCTTCCAAGATAGGACGGGCTTCGCCTTTGGGCCTT
>JBDHXS010000788.1:0-2698 GCA_039810845.1 Runella sp.
CGTTATCTTGGTGTCAATTTGGGTATTTACCGAAAAAGAAGTGTTCGCAATTCGTTGCTCATATCCTACACTCGAAAAGAGGACTTGCTCGTTGGGATTGATTTTTAAGTGAGGCCAAGCTACTTTCCATAAGTTTTTTGTGGTTTCATAGCATCTCAGTACCTCACAAAGTGGAGAGGACGATTTCTTCTTAAAATCCCCAATGGCTACTCCTAACCTAAATTCGGTTTTAAACTCCAATTCATTACGATTTCCTAAATCAGACCAATTGTTTTGAATATTGTTCCAAAAATTTGGATTCGGGTTATCCCAATCATAGATGCTATTGTCTCCGTTTAAAAAGACTACTTGATTGCTCACTTGTTGGAAAGAATTACGGCTAAGTTGTACCCCAAAATCGACGAAACCATGCTTTAAAAAACGGCGTTGAAGGCCGTAAGAAATTGATATGCTGTGCTTTAACTGCTCCAGTTGATAGTCGGAATCATACTTTCCGTTAGAGTGGGTGAGTTCGCCTGAATTTTTGTGGAGAGCAGGATTAAACGCTTGGGTGAATCGAACACCAAGGTAATTGGCCGAAAAATTATTCTCACTTTTACCTTCTTTTATTCGTTTAGCGAGGTCATAATACCAACGACCTTCTAATGAGCCAATGAATATCAATTTGTCGCCAAGTGTTGAATATTTACGAATGTCACCGTAATTAAATAAAGGTAACTGAGAGATAGCCTCCCCGTTGATTTTTACTAATCTGGAGCTTCTTTCAAAATAAGTTATGCCTACCTGCAAAGAAAAGCTCGGGGTTATTTTTCGTTCAAAATTAATCCACCAAGGTGAAAGCGTTTGGTAGGTGGGAATAAAATACCTGTTTTGCAACGACGAGTGCAAAGGCTGGAGTGTACCTTTTAGCATCCACTTTGTGGGTTCTTTGGTCATAAAGACATAATCGTATCGGTCGATAAAGCGCTGTTTTTCAAGCGCCCCTGTTTCTTCGGAGTGGGAGAGGCGTACGGAGTCAGTGCTTTCTTGGGCAAATGCGGTGGAGATTCCTCCTAAGGTCGGAATGACAAATAGGAGTGTCGAGTGCAGAAGGCAGAGGGTCGAATGGAGGAGGGTGAATGCTTTTTTCATGGCTGTTGGGTTTTACAAGGCGAAGCCGAGTTTGAATGAAGGCCTGAATGTAAATTCTCCTGCTATACTTCGAGGATAATTTCTTGATTCATCAATTGATTTCGAAAATGAAAAATGATAATCAATGTATCCTCGATTGAAAATTTTCTGCTGAAAACCCAAGGTGGGGCCTAATTCAAAGCTATTCAGATAGAAATATTGAGTATTGATTGAAGATCTTTCTGTGATATTGAAAATTGAAAGCGCTCCGTACAAACCTGAGAGATTGGAGCCGCCATCATGTTTCGCTAACCTGTACTTTTGAAGAAAATAATACCGACATTGCAAAGAACTCCATAATTCCAACTGTTGCGATTTACTGGAAATACTGCTGGGAGTAATGCTTTGATTAAAAAAATAACCATCAATTTGAGCATTAATCGAGAAACTGCTGTTGAGAATCTTGCGCTCAAAAGCCACACTTGAAGCAAAAGATTGTTCCTTAGCCGCTAAACGGATAGATGGCCAAGTGAATTTCCAAAGTTGCTTTTCATTTTCATAACATTTTAAAACGTCACATAGAGGTTGTTTAGAACTACGAGTAAAGTCGCCAATAGCTAAGCCAAGTCGCATTTCGGTGTGTAACTGCCAATAATTTGCTTTGTTTATTTCCCAATTATACGATTCAACTGAGGGCAAAGAAGTACCAGAACCTGATTTTAAGGCTATTTGTTGGTGGGCATGAAAAAATGTGACTTGATTTAGGTTTAAAGAAAAATCAATAAGACCATTTCTTAAAAATCGCCTTTGTAAACCATAGGAAAGACCAATTTTAGAATTATTGGCTTCGTATATTTTATCGGTGATAAATTGACCATTTATACTGGAAAAAGAATAACCCCTAAACAATGTTTGGGGATTAATAAAGTGTTTTTCGACTCTGAGGCTTAGATAATTCCCTGAGAAATTATTAGCACTTTTACCTTCTTTAATCCTTTGATTTAGATTATAATACCACCTTAATTCAGTAAAAACCTTTATTGTAAGTTTTGAACTAATCCTTCCTGAATACTCTGTTGCAGGTTTGCTACTAATAAGACGTGCTGCTGCAACTTGTGGAATCCCACCCAAACTGACGGAAAAATCTGGAGTTAATTTTCTTTCAAAAGCTACTTCAAAGGGAGGATTGATTCTATCCTTGGAAATCAAATCGTAGTTGTTTGGTCTTACTGTTCTGATTGCATACGCTTTCAGCATCCATTTAGTCGGTTCCTTGGTCATAAATACATAATCATATTGATCAATAAAACGTTGCTTTTCGAGCGTACCGGTTTCCTGGGTGTGCGTAATGCGGACGGAATCAACACCCCCTTGCCCCCAAAGGGGGATAAAAAATGTCGAGTACAGAAGGCAGAGGGTCGAATGGAGGAGGGTGAATGCTTTTTTCATGGCGCCGGGAGGTTAGAGGGCGAAGCCGAGTTTGAAGTCAAAAATGAAATTAGAATCACCCAAATGATAAGGATGGCGGTTTATAAGCCCTTTGGAGATGTTTAGGTCTATGAATCCATTCTTACATAATTTCCGTTGA
>JBDHXS010000789.1:0-2694 GCA_039810845.1 Runella sp.
TGTCAAGCAGTGGGTTGCTAGTAAGGAAAATTGGAGGTCCAAGTGTAAAACCATACCAACCTGCGGGGTTGTGGGAAGGAGCTACGTCGGGTCGTGGATTGCTCTCTATGTATGTTCAGGATCATGGAGAAAGTCTCTACCGAAGAGGAATGTACACCTTGATAAAACGTACAGTTCCTCCGCCGACGATGACTATTTTTGATGCCAGTAACCGCGATTTGTGCGAAGTAAAACGCCTGAAAACCAATACCCCTTTGCAGGCATTGGTGATGATGAACGACCCCACAGTTTTGGAAGCATCACGCGTTTTGGCCGCAAAGTTATTGCAGGAAAATAGTCCTTCAAAGGATAAAATCACCAAAGCATTCCGACTCATAGTTTGCCGAAAACCTACCGAAAAAGAGACAGGGATTTTGACGGCTTATTATGAGAAAGAGCTCAAAAAAATCACCAAACCCATTGCTGAAAAGGCGCTTTCAGTAGGAGAGTATCCCATTAGCGAAAAGATGGATAAAACAACGCTTGCTGCCTTAATGCGGGTGGTCAACACGATTTATAATTTGGAAGAAACGATTACAAAGTCGTAAAGCCAGAAGTGAGGAACCAGAAAGAAGTAAGTTATTACAAGGAATGATAGGGATACTCAGATTAACAGTTACACAGATAACAGTTAACACAAAATGGAAAAAGAGATACTAGAACACGGCCTGACCTTTAACCGACGTCGCTTCCTGTCCACGATGAGCCTAGGATTGGGAAGCGTGGCCTTGGGATCGTTGATGATACCCAATTTGCTCAACGGAGGTGACATGGACGAAGCCGGTTTTACGCCAGGTATTCCCCATTTTGCACCCAAAGCCAAACGGGTCATTTATCTGTTTCAAAACGGTGCACCTTCACAATTGGAGACGTTTGATTTTAAGCCCAAATTGTGCGAAATGATGGGGCAGGAATTGCCCCCATCGGTGCGGGGCATACAGCGTCTGACGGGCATGACAGCCAATCAGGCGTCTTTTCCATTGGCGGGTTCTTTCACTAATTTTAAACAATATGGGCAGTCAGGGGCTTGGATAAGTGACCTGTTGCCATATACGTCAAAAATTGCGGATGATCTTTGCATCATTCGTTCTATGTACACCGAGGCCATCAACCACGACCCCGCGCTTACTTTTTTTCAAACGGGTTCGCAGCAGGGCAACCGCCCGAGTATGGGAGCTTGGCTGAGTTATGGTTTGGGAAATGAAAACAAAAACCTGCCCGATTTTACCGTTCTGCTGTCTCGCGGTATCGGCAACGGACAGGGGGTTTATTCCAAATTATGGTCTAACGGCTTTTTGGATTCCATCCATCAGGGCGTTCAATTCAGCAAAGGCGAAGACCCCGTACTTTACCTACGCGACCCTGAAGGTATGAATCGACAGGAACGCCGCGAAATGCTAGATAACTTATCGGAACTCAATCAGCTATCTTACAATGAGTTTGGTGACCCTGAAATCACGGCCAAAGTCAAACAATACGAAATGGCCTATCGGATGCAAACGGCTGTACCCGAAGTAATGGATTTGTCAAAAGAATCGGATGATATTGTGAAACTCTATGGGCCTGATTGTTTGGTGCCCGGCACATTTGCCGCCAACTGTTTATTGGCCCGAAAATTATCCGAAAATGGCGTTCGTTTTGTGCAATTGTACCACCAGGGGTGGGATCAACACGGGAACCTTCCGTTTGAGATAACAAGCCAAGCCAAAGACGTTGACCAAGCTTCCGCGGCTTTGGTGACTGATTTAAAACAACGTGGTTTACTGGACGAAACGTTGGTGATTTGGGGGGGGGAATTTGGTCGGACCAGTTACAGCCAAGGCAAGTTGACCATGGAAAATTATGGACGGGATCACCACCCGCGTTGCTTCAGTATTTGGATGGCTGGTGGCGGTATCAAGCCAGGAATTGTCTATGGCGAAACCGACGAATTAGGCTATAATATCAGTCGAAATCCAGTACACGTTCATGATTTTCAGGCGACGGTGCTGCATCAGTTAGGGTTAAACCATGAAAAATTGATTTTCAAACATTTGGGTCGTCGTTATCGTTTGACCGACATTTCTGGAAAAGTAGTGCGTGATATTATCAGCTAATCAGTGAAATCGCATAGGACCGTGAACATTTAATTCTACTTTATTTTGATGAATAGGAAGGCCAGAGAAATTGTCGAGCAGGTATTAATCGTTTCCAACATCTTTATTGTTTTTTTACTCCTGTTTGAAAGCAAATTGGTTGTTCCGTCCTGGCTGCAATCTGTTGGACGAATGCACCCTCTACTGCTTCATTTTCCAATAGTTATTTTGTTTTTGGCTTTGGGAATGGAGTTTTTTCGCTTCAAGCCTGCCTATTTTTCCAACGAATTTTATCGTAATTTTTTGAATAATTTACTGTTGGTGGGCGCTTTGTCGGCAGCACTTACGGTCATTATGGGCTTGTTTTTGTCCAAAGAGCCGGGATATTCTGGTGAAGTGTTGCAATGGCACAAATGGTCGGGCGTAAGTATTGTTTTTGTGGTTTCCCTTATCTATTGGTTACGTAATGCGAGTTGGTACCAAGCCCCCATAGCGAAAGCTGTGGCCGTATTTTCAGGTCTTTCCCTGATTATTGCGGGTCATTATGGTTCGGTCCTGACTCACGGTGAAAATTTTATTA
>JBDHXS010000790.1:0-2680 GCA_039810845.1 Runella sp.
CTTCCACCTGCAATGGATTCAAACTTACGAGGGTTACCCGTCACATCATTTGTGGTGGTGTTATCGGCATCGTCGCCTTTGTCAATCGCAGGCGAACAAGCGATCAGGCGCAGATCACCTGCTGCTCCCGAACCAAGCGTTGGTTGATTCACAAAGAGTGGGTCTTGGTTGAGATTGCCTGTTCCTGTAAAACCTCCCTGTACAATCGAATTGGTGATGGTGTTACTGCCATCCCCACCGATTCCCCCGCCATTTCCCCAAATTATACTGTTTTTGACAACGGTAGTGGTGCTACTCCCTGTTAAAATGATGCTCGCATTGGCCGATAACGTGCAATTAACTAGGCTGATAGTTCCACTTCCTTCATTCCAGAAGGCATTACCTTGATTTTGAACAAACACACAGTTGGTAAAAGTGGCACTCGAGTACAGGTCATAGATATTCCCATAAAAACCCGCATTTTTGGAAAAAATACAGTTGCGAATGGTAGGAGAGCTTGTATTATTGTACATAGCGGAACCCCTTGCATTCCGAAGTGGGAATCCAGGATCTGGACCATAATACCCCCCCGAAACCGTAAAACCGTCGAGAATGGCTGTATTATTCGTATTGCTGTTGACCAACACGTTGTAAGCATTGCCATTGTCTAAGGTATTGTTTTGGTCAATATCGCCGCTGAGGATGGTTTCGTTACTTACAAAATTTCGTAGCGAGAGGTCATAATTAGAAGCTTCGTTGCCCGCAAAACCGCCGTAAATGGCGATGTTATTTTTCATCATGAAGGTCTTAGTGCGAGGGTCAGAGGGAGCTAAATTGCCCGTTTCGTCGGCAGTAGGATAATAGGTGCCTTTGGCTACCCAGATTTGGGTGATGTCGGTGCAGGTATTAGCCGCCGTGAGGGCTTCTTGAAGCGTTTTGAAGGCGTTAGCCCAAGTGGCGCCATCACCACTGCTGGCTACACTGGTATTGACATAGGCTATACCAGTGGAGCAAACAGGCTTTAAAAAACCACGTATTTCTCCCCCTCCAAATATACTGGTATGGATATTGAAATAAGCCTTTTCAGTATCCAATGCTGCTTTGAGTACGGCAAAGGCCCCAGCAGGTGTACCGCCATTTGCAGTGACGAAAGTAGCATTATAACTGGAGGCCAAGGTCATGTCAAACGTTTGGTCATATGTACCCGAAGTCACTCCCAGCGGAAACCCTACAAAGGAGGGGGTTTGAGTAGCTACTCCAGCAGTACCCGTATTGGCCACAGTGGTAGCTGCATGGATGTGCGAGGCAGTTGTGTTGCCTGTTAAGCCACTGAACGTACACTGTACCCGTATGGTATTTAATGTACTATTTACGGTAACGGTGACTGAACCCGTTCCTGGAGAGACATTGGGAGGGGCTTCCGCTGCCCCGCTGAGAGAAGCGGTATAAATAGTAATTTGGGCTTGGATTGTCTGGGCAAAAAATAGTAAGCCAAGCATTAAAGTAATGCCGTGGAAAGTGGATTTTCTCATTAGATGAAAAAGAGTAGGGTAAAGAGTAGTCATAGATTTATTCGGGGTTTTATTGAGGTCGGCTATCACCATAGACCCAAGTGCTTTCCAAAGGTCGGTATTCCTTTTCTGAAATACTTGGTCTATTTTCTCAAAAACTTAGTCTATTGTCTCAAAAACTTAGTCTATTGTTTCATTATAGGATTTTAGAAAGAAAATTTAGATAAAAATAAGAATTGGATTTAGGTTTTTTTCATGGGTTGTCGTTTCCAATAAGTCAAGCTTCGCCAACACCATTCCAGCGGTCCGAATCTGAAATAACGTAGCCAAATATGGCTCCAGATGATCTGAATGATCCATACCGCCGCTACCACGTAATAGACTTCTTTTCGCTCCAATTTGCCGTACATGGCCCAACCAATGCCGTTGAAAAACAACCCACACAACAGCGATTGCGTCAGGTAATTGGTAAAGGCCATTTGTCCAACAGGGCGCATTAAATTGAACAACCAAGAAAAAACGTTGGATTTGTACAGTAACATGATGAAGCCAAAAATACCCAACGACCGAAAAGTGCGCGACAATTCGTAAAACTCAAATGGCACGTTTTTGGTGTAATTATACCCGTTGAATTGGTGTTCAATCATGGGTTGAAGGCGGTAGTACGAAAAGGTGAGTCCGCAGCCAAGCCCTATTAAAAACAGCCCCCAATACACTTTGGTGGACGCTTGCCCCGTCAAAATCCCCATTTTGAAAAAGGCCATGCCGATAAACATAAACAACAATACATCCCATACACCAAAATAGAGATACCTGACCAACTCTTCTACGTAGCTATTGGTTCTAAACTCATACACTTCTTGGTAGCTACCCGTTACTTGTCGGATAGACTTATCCATTCGTTTTATTTTTTTTTCGGCACTATATCTTTCTTTGAAATCTTTCATTGCGCCTAAGTCCTCTTTTTGTTGCTCGGTCAGCTTGGTGGTGGTATCAATAGCTGCTGCCGCCTCGCCTTTGTAGATGATTTTTTTAGATTGATAAAAATCTCTGTTTTCCCGGGCGAGCATCAATGTAAAACAGATACCTGCACCTATCAATAATGCTTTGGGCGACGACTTGCGGAAAGCCACCATAATAAGCCCCAAACAGGCATAATCCAGCAAAATATCGCCATTCCAAAGCAGTAT
>JBDHXS010000791.1:0-2678 GCA_039810845.1 Runella sp.
GCCCGAGCCAATTATTCTTACAAAGACAAATACCTATTTTCAGCTTCTTTCCGTCGAGAAGGTAGCTCACGCTTTGGCGCACAAAATAAATACGGAGATTTTCCAGCAGTCTCTGCGGGGTGGCGATTAACCGAGGAATCTTTTATGCCTAAATTTTCGTGGCTCACCGACGTAAAATTAAGAGCAAGCTGGGGCGTAACGGGTAACAATAACATTGGTAACTATCCAAGTTTGGCATTTATGGGTGCCAATAACTACATACTGGGCAATGCTTTTGCCCCAGGAAAAGTAGTAAGTTCATTTTCCAACGCTGAGTTGAAATGGGAAAAATCGAACCAATTGGACATTGGTTTAGACGTATCTACCTTCAACAACAAACTGTCATTTACGTTTGAGTACTACAACAAACTGACCAATGACATGCTCTTGCCCATTTCAATACCTGCTGTATCAGGGTTTACGACCAGTTTAGATAATATTGGACAAGTTCAAAACCGAGGAATTGAATTGGGGGCTGACTTTAGGACCACCATCGGAAAGGTTAATTTCCGTACCAATGCCAACTTTACCATGAACCGAAGCAAAATATTAGCTATCAAGGGAGCAAATGATATGCTTTGGTACGGTAGCTTTTACGGAGGTTACAACGTGATGAAAGTGGGACGTCCGATTGGGATGATTTATGGATACCAAAAAGTGGGGATTTTCAATACACAGGCAGAGATTGATGCTTGGGCGAAGCAAGACGGGGTAATTCCAGGAGGAATGAAGTTTGTAGATGCCAATGGTGACGGGGTGGTGTCTTATGATACACAAGACATGGTTGAAATCGGCAATCCTAACCCTGCATTTACTTGGGCTTGGACTACGGCAGCTGACTATCGAAATTTTGATTTGAACCTGCTATTTGTAGGAGCGCACGATTTTGATATTTACCGAAATATAGAAGCATCCACCATGAATATGGACGGTGTTTTCAATGTGTTGGACAAAGCTAAAGACCGCTGGCGCTCTCCCTCCAATCCAGGCTCTAATCCTAATGCAAAAAACTCTCAAGGAGGCACCAACTACTTTAAATGGTCGCGCGAAAGTAGTGAGCGCTATATCTATGATGGAAGCCATATTTGGCTCAAGAGCATTACCCTGGGTTATACATTACCCAAGTTTAAGTCAGTGTTGAGCGATGCCCGGATTTTTGTAACAGCTAACAACCTATGGCTATTTACGAAATACCCTGGAAACAATCCAGATGCAGGTGTACGAGGTGGAACTGAGTTGAATAATGACGACGAGTCGTATCCTCTTCCCAGAACGTTGGCTGTTGGTGCTAAGTTTAACTTTTAATTGATTTTACAGATGAAAAAAATAACCACATTTATAATTACAGCCCTTTGCTTCGCTCAATTTTCGTGCAAAGATGACTTTTTGACTACGACGGATCCTACCCGAATTAATAGTAACTTGTTTTACCAAAATCAAACCCAGTTTGAGCAAGCCCTCAACGGTGTTTACGGTCAGTTACAGGCTATTACGAGTACAGCTTATTTGGGACAAGAATTTATGTCTGACAATACCACGCTTGACTTCAACCCACTGGATAGAGGTGGAGCGGCTGGTTGGGAAGCATTTGAATTTTCGACGGTCAATCCAGGAAATGGTGAAATTGCAGCTTTGTGGAACAACCACTATGCGGCAATGTACAACATCAATTATGCCTTAGAAAAACTGGCCCCAAGTACGGTTGATGCCACGGCTAAAAGCGCCATTGAAGGCCAATTGAAGTTTATCAGAGCCTATCATTATTTTAATCTTGTGCGCTATTTTGGGGATGTGATTTTAGCTACTAAGACACTTAACAATCCCAACGAAGCCTTTGATTTGGTAAGATCTCCGCAAGCAGATGTATATAAGCAAATTGAAAGCGACTTGAAAGATGCTTCTAATTTGCTCCCTACCACATACCCTGCCGCAGGAAAAGGACGAGTGACCAAAGGAGCAGCATTAACCTTGCTGGGTAAGGTATATTTGACCCTAAAAAGATACCCAGAAGCTGTTTCTACACTCAAGCAAGTACTCCCTTTAGGGTATTCTTTGAACGCTAACTACAAAGACAACTTTGACCCTACTAAGAAAAATGGGGTAGAGTCTGTTTTTGAAGTCCAGTACCAAGGAGGAAATGACTTAGGTGAACAAAGTAACTTTGTCTATGTATTTGCCCCTCGTTTATCACAGGGAGCCGTCACTGGATTTGCTAATACCACTCCCAGCGGTCGGAATATTCCTACCAACGACATGATTGCGGCTTACGAACCAGGTGATTTGCGAAAAGATATTTCTTTGCAAACCAGCTACACCTTAAATAACGTCGTTGTTGCCATTCCTTTTATTAACAAATACCGCTATCCTCACACCATTACGGGCCGGTCAGACAACAACTGGCCCGTTCTTCGTTATTCTGATGTGTTGTTGATGTTGGCCGAGTCTATCAATGAAGCTACTGGACCTGACGCAGAAGCATTGGGGTATCTCAATCAAGTACGTAAACGGGCAGGTCTTGCCGATTTGACCGGATTAACAAAAGATACATTCAGAACGGCGGTATTGAAAGAAAGACGTGTTGAATTGGCATTTGAAAACCACCGTTGGTTTGATTTGCAGCGGACTAACACCCCCGCTCA
>JBDHXS010000792.1:0-2674 GCA_039810845.1 Runella sp.
GGTATTCATAGAGCAAGTGCCGATGTCGGGCTTATGTTCATCGCTTACAATCTGCGTAGATTAATTTCGATCTTAGGTCAGAAAGTACTCAAAAAGTACTTCAATTGCCTCCTTTTTTACTTTTTTGCTTTATCGCACTCTATTCAACATTATATCAAAAATTCAATATTTTTCATATTTTTTGAAAATCGTAAGCAAAAGTTTTCATATTCTTGTTTTTATCACCTATTTTTGAACTAAATATAGTAGGTTTTTAGACGAACTGCCGTTGTGCGTCATTGTAATACGACAATCTGAGTAAAGAATTGCTCAAAATCGACAAAATAGATGAAGCCAATAAGCGAATACCGCTTATTAATACAAAAAAAATAATAATAAATAGAATATAATCTGCTTATTAATACTATATTTGCACAAATAAATGATTTTATGAGCAGTATAAGTCTTATTCCAACAGAAAAAATAGTTGAGCGCTTACGTTATGAAAATCCTTGGTGGATAAACAAACAAATACCTGAAGTCTACAGCACAATGGCCAAGCGACTATATTTTAGCTTGTTTTATCCCTTTGTAATTGAAAAAAATGTTAGAAGAGCGGTGGTGCTTATGGGACCAAGACGAGTTGGGAAAACAGTAATGTTATTTCATAGTATTCAAGAACTACTAACTGAGGATGTAAATCCTCAAAAAATATTTTTCATAGGCATAGACAACCCTATTTATGTGCACTTAAGTTTAGAAGACATCTTAAATCTGTGTAAACAATCACTCAATCAAGACAATCTAAAAGGTTGCTATGTTTTTTTTGACGAAATACAATACCTGAAAGATTGGGAGCGACACCTTAAAGTGCTCGTTGACTCCTTTCCAGAAACGAAATTTATAGTATCAGGTTCAGCCGCTGCTGCATTAAAATGGCATAGTACGGAAAGCGGGGCAGGCAGATTTACAGATTTTATGTTGCCACCACTTACATTTCAAGAGTACATTCATCTAAAAGAGATGAACCATTTAATGTACAATGGAAAAATTAGCTATGGAGAAAATCAAATTCAATATTGTCTTACACACGACACAAAGGCTCTTAATAAAGAGTTCGTGCATTACTTAAACTTTGGTGGTTACCCAGAAGTTGTTTTAAGTGAAAAGATTCAAAGTGATATGGGACGATACGTAAAAAACGATATTGTAGATAAAGTATTACTGAGAGATTTGCCAAGTTTATACGGCATAAAAGACGTACAAGAGCTAAACAGATTTTTTACTTATATAGCTTACAACACTGGGAATGAATTTTCTTATGAAACGATGAGTAAAGAAAGTGGTATACAAAAAGACACTCTGAAAAAATATTTAGAATATTTAGAAGCTGCATTCTTAATCAAAGTATTACATAAAGTTGACGTAACAGCAAAACGACTAAAACGAATAACCAGCTTCAAAGTGTATTTGACTAATCCTTCTTTGCGGACAGCTTTATTTTCACCCATTAGTGAAACGGACAATGAAATGGGAAATATGGTGGAAACAGCGGTATTATCACAATGGATGCACAGAGAAAAGTTAGATTTAACCTATGCCAGATGGAAAGAGGGGAGAAACGAGGGCGAAGTTGACTTAGTATTGGTTGATGATAAAAAATTTAAACCTCAATGGGGTGTTGAGATTAAATGGAGTAATAGATATTTTGAAAAACCTAACGAATTAAAAAGTCTAATACATTTTTGCAAGAGTAACCAATTTCAAAATGCTTTAGTAACATCAATAGACCAGTTAGGAATAAAACAAATAGACGGTTTATTATTTTCATTTTTACCAGCTTCAATATATAGTTATAATATTGGCGACATAACATTAAAAATGAAGAATCAAATATAGTACATGAAAACAACGAATGCACAACTCTTTGTATAAGTAATGGCAGTGTAAATACTAAATTTCAAGGTTAGTTGCCCGCTCAAACTGCGTAGCGGTTTGACAGGGAACTACCACGCAATCTGCCACTACTCATACAATTTACAGTCAGAATCCCGCTTTCAGCGGGACAGGTAATCTAAAAACTCACTTCAAAAATAATGAAAAATATTTAGTGTTTTTCTTGTGCAATTCATATATTATGCGTATCTTTAATGCATAATTATGCTGATTATGAAATTCATTCAAGGTATTAACAGACATCAGATATTGCTCTTTCCGGAGTCTTTGGAAAGTACTATCAGTCAGGATAACGAAGTCAGGCTTATCGACCTCTTTGTCGATTCACTGGAACTTGACAAGTTCGGATTCAGGATAGATAAATAAATAGATAGAAGGATTTAAACCCTGTTTTTCTGCCCTGCTTAATTGCTCTCTATAAATCACTATCTTAACAATTTACATCTCTCTGCTCTTCTGAAATTTCTTCTCCAAAATTTCCATTTAAATCATCCTTATTATGTATTTTTGATCTAAAATTGAATGGTTTTGAGTCAGACTAAGGCTATCAGCAAGTGCAATGAAATATTCGTATAATTGGGACTAAATGAAAATTACAATTTTAGACGACTATCAAAATGTTATAGAGAAACTCAATTGTTTTAGTATCCTTCAAGGACAAGACATAGAGATTCTTCACAAAACAGAAAAAGATCCTGAAAAGCTTTCGGTATTAATTGCTAATACTGAAATTTTAGTT
>JBDHXS010000793.1:0-2641 GCA_039810845.1 Runella sp.
TCCTAAGATATTGACTTTAATGTAACCAATTGATTTTTAGCTAATAACTGTTAACGATTAACAGATAACTTGTGCTTTAGCACTTAAAACAATGAAACATATATTTCTCAAAATCGCAGCCTTTGCCCTGTCCATCGTTGGTTTCATGGCTTGTAAAGGAGACTTTTTAGACCGACCGCCGTTGGATAGACTCACCGACGGTACGTACTACAACAACGCTGATGAATTACTGGCAGGTACTGCTCCTCTTTACAATGTAGTTTGGTTTGATTACAACGGCAAGTCATCCTTTGCTATTGGAGATGCCAGAGGTGGCAACATGATTTCAAACAGTTGGAACCAGTTCTATCAATTTTCAGCCTCAGCCACCGACCCCGAAATCTCTACGGCATGGACTTCATTTTACAACACAATTGCCCAAAGTAATATGGTGATTTACAATGTAAACAATCGCTCAAAGGCGGGTGTACCCGACAATGCCAAACGTGGTGCCATTGGCGAAGCACGCTATATGAGAGGCTTGGCCTATTCACACTTAGTGATGAACTGGGGCGCTGTACCGATTATTGATGATAACATCAAACAAATGAACGATACGACGATTGCCCGCAATACCGTTGAGAGTGTATGGGATTTTATCATCCGAGATTTGAGCTATGCAGCTCGCAATCTTCCCGATGTTTCTCCCCAAAAAGGTCGTTTGAACAAATACGCCGCGCAAGGCATGTTAGCAAGGATGTTTTTGACACGTGCAGGGGTAAAAGCAGTTGGTGGTAAGCGCAATCAGTCAGATTTAGACAGTGCCAAATACTATGCGGCAAGTGTCATCAAAAATGGCCCTTACAAATTGGTGGACAATTATGCCGACTTATTTTTGACCAAAAACAACAACAATCCAGAGTCCATGTTTGCCTTACAGTGGGTTTACAATGGCAACTGGGGTACACAGAATACTTTCCAAGCATTTATGGCATTTGACGGAACCGTCACAGGTACATGGGACGGCTGGGGCAGAGCACATGGGGCTTCAGCTGATTATCTACGCTCGCTCGACCCCGCCGATTCGGTACGTAGAAAAGCTTCATTTATGCTCATAGGCGATGTTTACCCAGAGATTCGTCAAAAGGATGGTGGGTTGAAATACACTTTTGATGATATTTCCAATGTGAAAAAGTATATAGTAGGTACCGCTGCCGACAATGATGGAAAAGTGGACGGTATGCGCACCGAAAACAATACCTACATGCAACGTTTGGCAGAAGTGTATTTGATTTATGCCGAAGCGATTTTGGGCGACAACGCTTCTACCAACGATTCAGAAGCACTCCGCTATTACAATGCAGTCAGAAATAGGGCCAAATTACCCTCAAAAACTTCCATTACGTATGATGACATAGCCCACGAAAGACGTTACGAGTTTGCCATGGAAGGCGACTATTGGTATCAGTTGGTGCGCTTGTACTATTTCAATCCAACCAAAGCAAAAACAATTATCAATAAGCAAGACAAAGGTGCCTACCGGGTGGCCATCAAAAAAGGGACAGGTACGGGAGCTTCAAACCCACGTGTTTTTGAGTTCACATTTACGCCTACCTATTACGCTGTCAATGACAACTCGTTTTATCTGCCATATCCAGAAGTAGAATTGGCCAAAGCCCCCAATCTAAGAAAGCCCCCAGTACCTTTTAAATTTTGATTTTTAGCATCCTCTTGTGCTAACACAAACAATCTTTGACAATGAAACTTTTCCATACATCTTCTACAATCAAAATAGCGTCTATGCTATTAGTTCTTTTGGGCATGGGTATGTTTACTGCTTGCCAAAAAGAACTCATCGAGGGAGTTCCCCTCATTCAGAAAGTGCGACTGATAGACCCAGCTAAAAAAGATAGCACTTTTGTGAAAGCACTGCCAGGAACATTGGTAGTGATTCAAGGTGAAAACTTGGGCAATACCTTGAAGGTCTATTTCAACGACTACGAAGCTCCCTTCAATTCGGTCTATAACACAAGTTCCGATATCATCGTTACGATTCCCAAAGAAGCCCCTACCAAAGTAACTAACCCAAGTGTCAGCAATAAAATCAGGCTGGTAACCACACACGGCGAAACGACCTTCAACTTCCAGTTGGTTCCGCCCCCGCCCGTACTTGACTATTTGTATAGCGAATTTGTCAAGGATGGTTCAGACTTGACCATCATCGGTAATTATTTCTATGGTGTAAAAAGCGTCAAACTGGGCACTACTGACCTTAAAATAGTGAGCAATACGGACACAAAATTGGTAGTAACCCTTCCTACCAAAGTCAATACCGACTACATCACCGTTACGTGTGAAGAAGGTACTGTAAAATCAAAATTTAGGCTCAACGATCCTTCAGGCAATATGGTCAATTTTGACATCCCAGCTACAAGTTGGGGGTCGGCAGTATGCTGGGGCGATGCCCCCATCGTTGACGAAAAAGACCCTGACGCACTCAGTGGCAAGTTTTCGAGAATCAAAGAAACCAAACTACCCAAAACGGGCTGGAATGGTGCGTGGGTACTTTCAACCTGCTATTTTGAGTTTAAACTACCTGCAGGAAAAGCAGAAGACCGAATGTTTAAGTTTGAGTTCAATGCCAAAGAACCCTTTAAACAAG
>JBDHXS010000794.1:0-2640 GCA_039810845.1 Runella sp.
AAGAAGTCGAATAAAATCGTCACAAAGTTCAAATCATACAACTCTTTGACAAATAGCCAGTCTTCTGTTGCCAAGTAGCGAATGGTTCTAAACGCTATGCGCAAAAGGCTTCCCTCGCCCAAATTTCCTAGGAAATTTACCAATACCTTCGCCAGGCCGGGTGTGCTAGCAAACCTCTCACGAGAAACATCCTTCATCACAAACTCATGCAAGAGCCCAACTGTCCAAAACACCAACTCTGAAGTGTTGGATTTCAAGCAGTAAATCATGGTATCGACGATATCAAAGTTCTGTAAATGAATGAGTTGTTTGACGGTTTCTTCGGAACCCAATTGCGTGATTGTCCGTGCGATTATCATCATGCAAAGTTTCTGCGTGGAGTGGTTGCCTTTAAATCGTCTTGCTGTTTCAGCAGCCACTCCCAAAACATCGGCCTTTAAGAAAATCTTACTCGAATGAGCTAAAAGGATTAAGAGATAATGTTGACTTAGTTGGTGCGGGCCCTCCATGCCAGGGGTTTTCGTCTGCAGGCAAACGTAATGAACAAGATGATAGGAATAAGTTAATCGATAGCTATATAAAGTTTATTAGGATTGTCCAACCGAAAATAATTTTCTTTGAAAATGTTAAAGGCTTTTCGGAAACCGAGAGTGGTCTTTTTTTAGAAAAAGTAGTCGCCGACTTAGAAGGTCTTGGATATAAAGTTTCATGTGCCAAATTAAATGCAGTTGATTTTGGAGTACCTCAAAAACGGACACGCTTTTTTATAGTAGGAAACATTGATGGAATCGAATTTGAGTTTCCAATACCGACACATTTAACCATTAACACAGTTAAAGATGCTCTAGATGATTTACCAATTTTGAAAGTAGGTGCAAGTGAAAATTGGCAAAACTATGGAAAAGACCCTTCTTCGCCTTACGCTAATCAATTAAGAGGTAATCTTGAAAAGTCTGCTAACCATCAAGTTACCAGAAATTCAGAATTAGTAGTAAAAAGGTATAAGTATATCCCACAGGGAGGCAATTGGCAAAACATTCCTGCTGAACTGATGAATAACTACAAAGACTTTACTCGTTGCCATACAGGCATTTACCACCGTTTGCGTGAAGACACACCTTCTATTGTTATTGGTAATTATCGAAAAAATATGTTAATTCACCCAACACAGGATAGAGGGTTATCAGTAAGGGAAGCCGCTCGGTTACAATCTTTTCCTGATTGGTTCGAGTTTAAAGGTAGTATTGGGTTTCAACAACAGCAAGTAGGCAACGCAGTACCACCACTTTTAGCAAGGTCAGTTTTTAAAAAAATTATCGAATATCTAAAATGAGTTGGATTGAACAAAATTTTGAAAAGCATATTTTGAAAATGCTTAAAAAAGAATTAAATAACCGTGAAGATGCGGATAAGTACTATACTCACTATAAATCTATTAGAAATAAATTAGTTGATGAGATATTTCCAAATATTTCAGTCAAAGAACCAAATTTGACCGATCATAGTGCAAAACACATTCAAAATGTTATGTCCAATGCTTTTATCATTTTAAATAAAGGGATGGTAAAGGAGTTTTCTGGATGGGATTGGTATTTTTTAGGAATGACTATTCTTTTTCACGATGTTGGTAATGTATTTGACAGAAAAGAACATTGGAAATATGATACTATTACAAAAATTTACGATGATTTCTTACATAAAGATGCTAATTATAAACGAGAAAGACATCAAATAGCAACCGCTGCTGAAGCTCATAGTGGAAATAGTCGTGACGGTTCAAAAGATACTATGAAAAGTATTGACCCTACGGGCGACATTGACAATGGATATCCAGTAAAATTAAGAGATGTCGCAGTTATTCTGCGTTTCGCTGATGAATTAGCCGAAGGGCCTCAGCGTACATCTTATTTCATGCAAAAAAATAAACTTATTCATAAAAATAGTTTAAAATTTCATGAATATGCTTCGCAAACCAGCATATTTATTGATAAGAATAATGAGCGCATAGCTTTGACTTATGACTTACGTATTGAGAGCAAGACAGATGAAAATTTAAAAAAATTAGAAGACAATTTAAAATATATCTACAGCCGTGTACACAAACTTGATCAAGAGCGAAAATATGCACGACATTATTCATCTTTTTGTGAGCAATTTAAAAAAACGAGTGTTGCAATAAATATTACATTAAAAGATAGGACAGTTGTACAGCTAAACAACTGTATATTAGATGATTTAACTATTCCTGGGCAAGAAGAGTACAAATCTCTTGAAAGTAAATACGAAGATTACAAAATCAACAATATTATTAATAAAATAACCAAATTTGATTAATGCGTAACCCCTTTGAGTATGAAGCTGCTAATAATCTATCAGAGGAGGACATCTTAGATTATTACATAGAAGATCACAATTTTTCTCGCTTTATCATTTCCCCGCGCAATATTTTTTTGACAGGAGAAAGAGGAACAGGCAAAACTATGACGTTACTGTACTACTCGGCAAAAATTGAATATTTGAAGGGCTTTGTTGCATGGATGTTGAATAACTAAAAAATACAATGACAAATAGGATTTGTACAATACTGAGAATGGTTAAGTACCCCAAAATAGGCTTACTTGACAGGTAAAAACTCGGTTT
>JBDHXS010000795.1:0-2627 GCA_039810845.1 Runella sp.
CCAAAGTGCAGAGTCTCGTATTGGAGAAATTAGGGCGGTTGGGCTTCCACAAGTGAGTGCTTCGGTAAGTTTGCTGGATAACTTAATTATTCAACGAGCATTTTTGCCAGCCGTATTTTTGATTCAACAAACACCCTCTGCCGCACCACCAATTGCTGTTCCGTTTGGGGTGAAATATTCAGGTAATGCGGCACTTCAACTCAATCAGATTCTTTTTAATGCGCACTGGCTACTGGGCTTGAAAGCTGCCCAAGCCTATAGTGAGTTGGCTGTTAAGAACATTACTCAGTCAAAAATTCAGGTGGCTGAAAGTGTTTCTAAAGCGTATTATAGTGTATTGGTAGCTGAAGAGAGAGCTAAGATACTTGATTTGAACATTCAACGCTTAGATAGCCTCACCCGTGAAATGGGTGCGATGAATCAAAAAGGATTTGTAGAAAAGCTGGATGTAGATCGCTTGGAAGTATCGCTCAATAATCTCAAAACGGAGCGTACCAAAGTGCAAAACTTAGTGGATTTGAGTTATTACATGCTCAAGTTTCAGATGGGGATGAAGCTTGACGAGCAAATCTTGCTGACAGACCGTATCAATGAAACTGATGTTGACCGAATTGCAGCAGAAGTAAAAGCCGACGATGGTAGCAATTTTAGCTATGACCAGCGTATTGATTATTCTATTTTGAAAAATAATCTACAACTCTCGGAGATGGATGTCGAAAATAATAAGCGCGGGTATTATCCTACTGTAGTGGCTTTTGCAGGGTACGGATACAATACCGGTCGTAACAACTTTGGTGATGTGTTTGGTTCGCCTTGGTTCAACAACGCCAATATAGGCCTCAGTATAAACATTCCCGTTTTTGATGGCTTTACAAAAAAATACAAAATCCAACAAGCCAAATTTACCGTGGATAAAGTAAAGCAGGGGCTAAGCTTGGTAGAGCAGTCCATTGATTTACAGATTCGTAGTGCCAATATCACAATTGTTAATGGTCTAGAAACGCTTAAAACTCAAAAGCGTAATTTGGCTTTGGCACAAGAAGTGGTAAGAGTCTCAAAAATCAAATATCAATCAGGAACAGGTTCAAATATCGAGGTCATCAATGCCGAATCGGCTTTGAAAGAAGCCCAGACCAACTACTTTGCTTCGCTTTACGATTTGCTGTTGGCAAAAGTAGATTTGGATAAAGCAAAAGGAAAATTGGTCCCCTAACCGCTACGGTGTGGGGTGTCCCATGGCGATTGCCCCCAATGGGGAAGGGTTAATCGCTCGTTTGAATATTAAAATAAAAAAATAAAATCTTAATCATGAGTACATTGTTAAAATATACACTAAAAAAAGCTCCTGTTGCGGGGCTGGGAGTTGTCCTTATTCTGTTTCTTGTAACTGCCTGTGGAGGCGAAAAGCAGCCTAATACACTGGCTGAGAAAAAAGAGGCGCTGGCCAAGTTGAAAACGGAAGCCAAAAGCCTGACGGAGAAAATTGCTAAGCTGGATGCTGAAATTAAGGCTGCTGACCCAAGTATGAAAGCGGCTGAGAAGGTGTTGCCGGTAATGACTGAAGCCATTCAACCTAAAAACTTTAAAAGTTTTATTGAAATTCAGGGAACTGTAGAAACTAAAAATACGGCTACTGCTACCCCACGTATGGCTGGAACTTATACCACTGTTTATGTAAAAGAAGGACAGAGTGTAAAAGCGGGGCAATTACTAGCTAAAATAGATAATGCAATTCTTCGCGACCAAATTGCTGCATTGAAGCAACAAATGGAATTGGCTAATACAGTTTACGAAAAGCAAAAAAGCCTTTGGGATCAAAAAATCGGTACAGAGATTCAGTACTTACAAGCTAAAAACAACAAAGAATCGTTGGAGAAAAATCTGACAGTGCTTGAAACACAGGTAGATATGTATAACGTATATGCCCCAATCAGTGGCGCAGTAGAACGTGTTATGGCCAAGACGGGTGAAATTGCCGCGCCAGGAATGCCGCTCGCAAGTATTGTTAACTTAGGAAGTTTGAAAGCTACGGCCAATGTCCCCGATACTTATCTCAGTAATATCCGTATGGGCGATGCCGTCAAGGTAAAACTGCCTGATTTAAGTCGTGAAATCAATGCCCGTGTGACGTTTATCAGCAAACTGGTCAACCCAGCCAACCGTACTTTTAAGATAGAAGCATCAATTCCGAGCAGTAGCGACATCAAGCCGAATATGGTTTCGATATTGAACATTGCCGACATTAATAAGTCTAATGCACTTGTAATCAACCAAAACTATATCCAAAGTACCGAATTTGGTGATGTAGTGTATGTGGCTGAGACAGAAGGGAATAAAAAAGTAGCTAAAGCTCGTAAAATAAAGACGGGCGTATCTTACAACGGTGAAATCGAAATTACGGAAGGTCTTCGGGCGGGCGATTTAATCGTAACCGAAGGGTATCAAGACTTGGTAGACGGACAGGTAATCAGTTTCTAAAATCGTTAACCGTTATCTGTTAATTGTTTAACGTAACTTATAGCTAAGGCTGCTCCAAAGAATACGGGTAACCATTAACGGATAACTATTAACTTAAACCGCAAGGTAATGACATCCTTAAAAGACTTCGCAATTACCCGTTGGTGCTT
>JBDHXS010000796.1:0-2604 GCA_039810845.1 Runella sp.
ATCCTTTGCATAAGAATTAAAACTTGATGTTTGGCTTAAAGGTTTATAGGGTGGATCGAAATAAAAGAATGAATTAAGTCCTACCAAAGGCAATACATTTTCATAATCACCGCAGACAATTTCAACTTTTTGCAAAGCATTACTAACCGCCATCAGGTTTGATTTATCGCAAATTGTTGGTTTTTTATAACTCCCCATCGGAACATTATTAGCATTACTCCTATTGACGCGATAAAGCCCGTTGAAACAAGTTCGGTTTAAAAATATAAACAAAGCTGCTTGGGTACTTTTTTCATCTTTCCTTGTGTTATATTGTTCTCTTTTTTGATAATAATAGGCTTGTTTTTGTTCTTGTAAATCATCCAGCTCATGAAATTCCTTCTGAAAAATCTCCAAAAGAGAAATTAATTCCTTCGGTTGCGAAGCAATGACCCTATAAGTATTGATTAGATCCTCATTTACATCGTTTATAACCGCTTTTTCTAAATTAGGAAAGCTATCCAGTATCCAAAACAAAACAGCCCCACTTCCTACAAAAGGTTCAAGATAAGTAAATTTTGAATTCTTAATTTTAGGAGGAATTAATTTTTGAATGTCAGTAATAAGTTTCGTTTTACCACCTGCCCATTTTAAGAATGGCTTAGCGGTTTTATCTTCGGCGAATAAGTTCATAAATCTTTAAATCTCTTTTCAAATTTATAGATACAAAAGATAAACCCCTGTTTATCAAATTTTTAAATTTTTACTATTTCTTTTATTAGTGCTTTTCTTGCATAAAATGCCCTGCTGATTGAACCGTGACCTGCCCCTTTTGTTCTTGCTTGAATCCATTTACCATCTTTTCCAGTAAGAGCAGTAAAGCCTTGGTCTGCACATTTTTGTCTAATAAACTCATAATCAGCTTGAATCTCTGAAATTATTTTGCCGTCTTCAAGAAAATCAAAAGATTGAATTTTAAGTAATTCAGATTTTAAATTATGATTACCATTCCAAGTTACTGCACAAAATATAATTGATTTCAGTTTTTCCCAACAATGGCTCTGAAAAAATGGAGTTTCAATTAATGTTTTCGGATTTATCATTGTGATGGCCATTGTCTCTTTCGGAACCCAAATTCCCTTAACCTGATAAAACGCCGTTGATTTTAGTTCAAAACCAAGTCCATTCGGTGCCTGTTTATTATCATTAGAAAGCCCTGCTAATCGTTCAAGTGTAAGCCCTTTCCAACCTTTATTTTGTTTTTCTGCCAAAAATGTAGTTATCCCAAATTCTTTCGAAAGCTCTCCTAAATCCAACCCAATATATTGCTCAAGATTACGAATTGCTATTACTCTAGTGACCATTACAAATTATGTTTTTTAAGATTTCTAACTTGATTTTCTGGACTTTACAAGAAACTCAATATCTCATAGAGTCATATTTGCGGCGATTTACTTAGGATAAACTTTTCCAGCCCAGCTGCCGCCTGCGCCTGTACTTTTTCCTCCAAAAAACGACTCCAGCCAAAGAGCTTACCCATCGGCCCTAAGGCTTGAGAAGACCATTTGTAAAAGCTGAAGGTATCGTCGTGGCGAGCGATTAAATCATCTCTAAACAAAAACTCGGCATGTATCACATTATGAACCAAACGCCCCGAAGATGAGAATGTGTAAGTAGCTTCCCAATCGCAGCTACCCCGCCGATAATCCGCCTCGACATTGTTGAAAGTAATCGTAAGATCTTTTCCTCGCGTGAGGAGCATTTCCCACATAAGCCCTGCTTGTGGGCCTTTTAATTTAGGAAAAATAGGATCCGAAAAACGTACTTCTGGATGATAGCATTGCTGCATGGTGCGGAAGTCTTTTTGCTGAAAAGCCGTATAAAAACGTTCAATAAGGGCTTGATTTGGGTGCATTTCTAAGAGATTTATGCGGTGATTAGCCCGCCGTCAAGTACAAGTGTGTGGCCTGTCATAAAAGAAGAAGCCGGCGAAGCTGCATACAAAATAGCATCGGCGATTTCTTCGGGTTTTCCGAAACGTTTCATCGGAATAGCATTTTGGAGCGCATCCAAATAGTTGGTATCGTCGTTGACCATGGCACTTTCGAGCATGGGTGTAAGCGTAAAAGCGGGGCATACGGCATTGACCCGAATTCCGTGTTTGGCGTATTCTAAGGCTGCCGAGCGTGTCATCCCCACCACGGCGTGTTTGCTGGCGGCATATCCTACATGACTGGCAAAACCAATAAGGCCCGCGACGGAGGCAATATTGACAATATTTCCACTCTTTTTGCCCAAAAAATGGGGCAAAACGGCCTGCATACAATAAAAAAGACCCATCACATTTACCTCCATTACTTTTTTGAACTCTTCGGCAGGATAGCGCTCTGTACGAGCACGTGGCCCTACAATACCCGCACTATTGACCAGAACATGAATTCCTCCAAATCGCTGTAAACAATCAGCAATCATACGCTCTACATCTTCTGCGTCAGTGACATCAATGCGGGCAAAAGCGGCCTCAGCACCCGTCTTTTCTATTTCTTCTACCAACTCGTCGCCTGCTTTTTCGGACAAATCTGCCAAGAAAACCTTGGCTCCTGCCTGAGCAAATCGAAATGCAGC
>JBDHXS010000797.1:0-2603 GCA_039810845.1 Runella sp.
AAACTTGCTCCACTTTTATACAAATTACTTTTAATTGAAGGAATATTATCTGTCTTACTAAGTTCTTGGATTTATGTATGGCCCGACACCCTTAGCCCAAATGTTTATTCTTGTGCGCTTGTAGTTATATTTTTTTGTATAGTTTTAGTTTCTTGTGTAGTAAGTTATCGCCAAGGTAATCCATCTGCTATTTACTATCTGTTTGGTACTATTGCCTATTTTTTAGGAGTGATGGTGGTACTATTGTGGACACTGGGTTACTTGAAACCCAATATTTTTGTAGTCAATGCGATGCACATAGGTAGTATGTTAGAAATGGTGTTTTTTACTTGGGCCTTGGCTCATGAGTATCGTCGCTCTCGCGAAGAACGAGAAGAGACCCAAAAAGAACTCATTTATGCTCTACAATCTCAAAATAAAGAGATATCGGAAGCACTTGTCCGTGGACAAAAGCTTGAACGTAAGCGTGTAGCAGCAGATTTACATGATTCTTTGGGAGGTACTTTGTCAGCCATACGTTGGACGTTATCATCTTTTAATCCAGAAGGACTTACTCAGAAAGAACAACAAGTATATCAAAGTTTGGTTGAAATGACCAATGAAGCTCATCAACGTGTACGATTTCTAAGCCATAATTTATTGCCAGAGGATCTGGAGAAAGATGGCCTCTCGACAAGTTTGGAAAAACTAATGGAGAAACTCAATCGGTCTAATAAGACCACTTTCTATTCTAATATAACGCTTGATGAACGTTTTGAGAAACAAACAGAGTTTGAACTTTATAGTATCTGCCTTGAGCTTATCAATAATATTATTAAACACGCAAGTGCTACTGAAGCACGGATAAAGCTTTATCAACGAGATAACTATATATATTTAGAAATCTTTGATAATGGAAGAGGCATACAAGAATATGCCCAACATGGTAAAGGGCTGAAAAATATTCAAGATCGTGTTTCGTCACTAAAAGGTACTTGGCAAATTGAATCTACCTCTAAGGGTACATACGCTTCTGCACAAATACCAGTATCTTGATTTTTTACGTACTTTTGTGCCCTTATTATATCTTCTCATGGCTGAAAAACGTAACGCGGCACTCATTTTTATCTTCATTACTTTATTGATTGATATAACAGGTATAGGGATAATTGTTCCTGTAGTCCCAAGACTTATACAAGACTTAACAGGTGAAGACCTATCCAAAGCAGCACTATATGGTGGTTGGCTGATGTTTATTTATTCAGTCATGCAATTTATTTTTTCGCCTATAATAGGTGGTTTGAGTGATCAATATGGCCGTCGTCCTGTATTACTTGGCTCTTTATTGGGATTTGGTTTAGATTATATTTTTACAGCATTTGCAACGAGTATTGGGTGGCTGTTTTTAGCCCGAATAATTGCAGGAATTTTTGGGGCAAGTTTTACTACAGCGGGGGCCTACATTGCAGATGTGAGCCCTCCTGAAAAACGTGCCCAAAATTTTGGACTAATTGGGGCTGCTTTTGGTTTGGGTTTTATACTTGGACCCATGATTGGAGGATTATTGGGGCAATATGGGACTCGTGTACCATTTTTAGTATCAGCAGGATTAAGTCTGCTTAATTGTGTTTATGGATACTTTATTCTTCCTGAGTCACTTAAAACGGAAAATCGGAGACCTTTTGATTGGAAACGAGCTAATCCATTGGGAGCACTACGGCATTTGCAGAAATACCCAGTTATTTTCGGCTTAGTTGTACCACTGATTTTGATTTATTTGGCTGGCTATTCTACTCAAAGCACTTGGACTTATTTCACGATGGAAAAATTTGGTTGGAATGAAGAATGGGTCGGATATTCATTAGCATTTGTTGGGTTGATGGCGGCCATTGTACAGGGAGGTTTAACGCGGACTCTGATACCTAGGTTAGGAAATACAAAATCAATTTATTGGGGGCTTTCTTTATACGCAGTTAGCTTTTTACTGTACGCTTTTGCGAATCAGGGCTGGATGATGTTTATCATTACTATTGCATCTTCATTGGGAGGATTAGCCACACCTGCCCTACAGGCTATTATGGCGAATCAAGTTCCAGCCAATGAACAAGGCGAACTCCGGGGGGCACTTACTAGCTTAATGAGCTTAACGGCTGTGATAGGCCCAGTAATGATGACATCTTTATTTGCTTACTTTACAAGCGCCCAAACACCGTTGTTGTTTCCTGGAGCTCCATTTATAATGGGAGGCGTTTTAACAATAATTAGTATAGTTTTAGTGAGAAAATCATTGGCTCACAAATGAAAATATTAACAAAAGGTTGCATAGATTTTTTTTTTTTTCTACTTTTGCAGTCCAATTTCAAGAAGTAACCTATACACGGGCATAGTTTAAAGGTAGAACTAAGGTCTCCAAAACCTTCGGTCTGGGTTCGAGTCCTGGTGCCCGTGCAACTTTTGCGCAACAATGAACTCATTTGTAGAATTTGTTAAAGCCTCATGGGACGAGGTTAGACATAATGTCACTTGGCCCAAATTAATTGACCTTCAATCCAGCACTACACTTGTATTGTTGGGTTCGCTGATTTTTGCAGCTGTGATGTGTTCGTCGATGGGGGCGGCTCACG
>JBDHXS010000798.1:0-2598 GCA_039810845.1 Runella sp.
AACGTAAGAGGTTTGACAAATTCAATTCATTGGGTTTCCCTCCACGGTCATCAGTAAACTCACGCAGGGCGTTCTCATACCGAAGTCCCGACGAAAACTCCAACTTTTTATACTTGCCCGCGTACTGGGCATACAGGCCATGAATTCGGTTATAAATGGCGACGTTGGCCGTAAAAGCAGGGTTGACTACCAACGGCTGATTGTTGCCATTTTTCTCCGAATAGACAAATACGCCCTCTTGGTTTTGTTGACGATACTGGTAGCCTATTGAGAGTTTCCCAATGCCTAATTGCTTTTCGTAATCGGCTTTGAGGCGGAGGGCACGGAGCGGATTCGACCCCGTATTGAGGGTATATTGAAGGGTATCTCTGAGGTTATTGATGTTGATATTGCTGTTTTTGGTAAAACCATCAATCATCGCATCTTCGTACAAGCCCGAAACGCTCAAGGCAGAAGAGTTTTTGAATTTGTGGGTATAATCGAGATTTACTACCTTAAACGCACCCGATTTTAACACCAAATTGGGGTTATAATACTGCGTTCTCCCCACCATCTGACTGGCAAGTAGGTTTACTTTGGTATTGTTTCGGTAATAAATATCTGCCGTTCGGTACTGGTCACGACCTCCTACATATACGCCCGCCGAAAGTTCATCCGATTTTGAAATAGTATAAATAGCGGAAGCCCGCAGGCCGTAGTTTTCCCGTTTTAAGCTTCGCTCGCCGTCGCTCGGGAATTGGGTCAGTACATTATTAATAATGGTATAAACATCTCCGACGCGCTGTCCTGCAATGTCGTTTTTGAGGTAATTGCCAGAAACCGTCACGTCCCACTTTCCTTTGCGATAGTTGAGCGTAGCGTCGGCCCCATAGCGGCGGGGTTCGGTCGCGTTTTCGTAGGCTTTTAGACGTGGTAAGCCGTACTGAATATTAGTTGTTAGTGACAAACCATCGTTGGTACCTGTTTTGGTAATGATATTGATAATTCCCGCTTTGCCGTCGGCGTCGTATTTGGCTGATGGGGCCGTTATCATTTCAATTTTTTCAATGGTATTGGCAGGAATTTGCGACAAAATCGTGGCGGCATCAATTTGCGAAGGTTTGCCATTGACCAAAATCAAAAAACCTTTTGATCCCCTGACCGTAATTTCCCCTTCCGCATTAACCATCACCGACGGTATGTTTTTCAGCACATCGGTAGCCGTGCCACCACGTGCTACCTCAAACTGTTCGGCTTTAAATACTTGTTTTTCGAGGGTTGCTACTACGTTGGGTTTGATTCCAGTCACCGTCACCACATCCAATTGCTGACTTGAAGGACTAAGTGCAATCGACCCCAAATCTAGGCGTTGACTGGCTTTGTCATAACTCACTTCGATGTACTTGGTTTTGTAGCCAACGTACTCGACTTTAATGACGTACTTATCGTCTTTTAGACCCACAAACTGAAACGAACCTTTATCGTCGGCCACCTCACCTTTGACCATACTACCCTGCGATTTGGACTCCAGCCGAATGGTAGCGAACGACAATGGCTCGGTTGTCAGCGAATCAACGAGTTTGCCTTTGATAAAACTACCTGATTGGGTAAAAGCTGCCAGCGAAATGTGCAGCAGCAGAAATGGAAGCCAAATTTTTCTTAACATGAGAATGGGGTGAAATAAATGAAACCACAAAAATATAATAACAAAGAACGACATTCAAGCAATCCGTTATCTATTCCTTCACTTGTCAGCCTATTTTTTGGCATTTTTTAACGTCTCCACACTACTCGAATACCATTTCATCGGTTCTTTAAAATACGGCTTTGCCCCAACGGCGGTGTACCATTGTTCGTATTTTGTCACCAAATCATTTAAAATATCGGGTTTAGAAGCCGCTAAGTCGTTAAGTTCAGTGCGGTCGGTTTTTAGGTTGTAAAGCTGCCACGGCTCCGTCAGATTTGAAACGGCCTTCCAATCCCCAATTCGGATGGCTCTATTTCCTTCGTGTTCCCAATAAATAGGCTGTGAGCTATTCAGTTTTTTTCCTTCAAAGGCAGGTCGCAGGCTCGTACCTCTCTGTTGCTTTATGGTTTTGCCCTTAAAGGTTGTTGGGTATGTTCCTTGCCCCAAATCAAGCAAAGTAGGCATAATATCAACCAGATGCGCAGGGCTATCTACGATTTTCCCTTGTAGTTTGGTAGCAATCCCTTTGGGCCAATGAGCGATAAATGGCGAAGCAATTCCGCCTTCACTCGTATGGTGTTTGTACAACCAAAGTGGCGTATTATTCAGTTCGGCCCAACATTGCCCCAAAAACACATTGGAGTTACGATTTCCCAAAGTATCCCCCTGAGTAATGCCCTTTACACCAGATTCAGCATTGCCACCGTTATCTGAAAAGAACATTATCAAGGTATTATCCAAAACTCCTTTTTCCTCTAACCCTTTTACGAGTTTACCAATGCTTTCGTCCAAATGACTCACCATGGCCGCATAAATGGCCATCATAGTATCGTATCGGTCTTTTTCAGCTTCTGAAAGACTCTCCCAAGCAGGGACTTTGGGGTTGATAGGTGGCAATTCGTATTTTTTTTCCAACAAATTCATGGCCATTT
>JBDHXS010000799.1:0-2568 GCA_039810845.1 Runella sp.
ACTTATTGACAATAATTAAAATAAGAATTATGAGCTTACTAACAGTGGGTTCGGTAGCATTTGATGCTATCGAGACACCCTTCGGAAAGACAGACAAAATTGTGGGTGGAGCCGCTACCTATATTACGCTTACTGCGTCATACTTTACTAAAAAAAATAACATAATCGGGGTTGTGGGGGGCGATTTTCCACAAGAAATGATTGATACCTTAGAAGAACACGGTGTCAATACGGAAGGGTTGGAAATCAAGCCTGATGGAAAAACCTTCTTCTGGTCAGGTAAATACCACAACGATATGAATACCCGCGATACGTTGGATACACAACTCAATGTGTTTGGTGATTTTGATCCTACCATTCCCGCTTCTTATCAGGATTGTCAATATCTAATGTTGGGCAATATGGTTCCCGCACTTCAGATGACCGTTCTGAACCGTCTTAATAATCGTCCTAAGTTTGTTATGCTTGATACCATGAACTTATGGATGAATATTGCCTTGGATGATCTCAAAGCAGTGATTTCAAAAGTAGATTGTTTGACCGTCAACGATGAAGAAGCACGAATGCTTTCGGGCGATTATTCATTGCGTCGAGCAGCCAAAACCATTATGGCAATGGGTCCTAAAACGTTGATTATTAAGAAAGGTGAACACGGAGCTTTGTTGTTTCAAGGCGACCAAGTATTTTTTTGCCCTGCTTTGCCATTAGAAGAAGTATTTGATCCTACAGGTGCAGGTGATACTTTTGCTGGTGGGTTTATCGGCTACTTGGCAAGCACCGACGATATTAGTTTTGACAATATGAAGCGTGCTATTGTCTATGGTTCGGCTATGGCTTCATTTTGTGTAGAGAAGTTTGGCTCTGAACGCCTTTTAGGACTCACCCAAGAAGAAATCAATACCCGCGTACAGGAGTTTGTTCTTCTATCCACATTTACTATTAGTTAGATGAATTACCTAATTACCCGCCGTCCCCGTCGCAATCGCCAATCGGCTGCAATACGTGCCTTAGCACAGGAAACAAATGTTTCAGTAAACGATTTAATCTTTCCCATGTTCATCGTGGAAGGCACTGGTGTGCGTAGTGAGGTGAAATCCATGCCAGGGATTTATCGGTATTCATTGGACACACTACTAGAAGAACTCAAAGAAGTAACCGACTTAGGAATTCAGTGCATTGATTTATTTCCCAATTATTCAGAAGATAAAAAAGACAAATACGCTACTGAAAGCTATCGCGAAGGAACACTTTATCTAGACGTTTTAAAAAAAGTAAAGGATACGTTTCCAGAGTTAGCGCTGATGACCGACGTAGCCATGGATCCCTATAGTAGCGACGGTCACGACGGCTTGGTAGAAAACGGTCAAATTGTGAACGATGCTACGTTAGACATTTTGGCAAAAATGGCCGTAGCACAAGCCCGTGCTGGTGCTGACATCCTTGGCCCCAGCGATATGATGGATGGACGCGTAGGACATATTCGTCAAGCGCTTGATGCAGAGGGTTTTACTAATGTAGGCATCATGTCATATTCGGCTAAGTATGCGAGTGCTTTCTATGGCCCTTTCCGTGATGCACTTGATTCGGCTCCGCGTTTTGGTGATAAGAAAACCTATCAGATGAATCCTGCCAACGTGCGGGAAGCACTCATCGAAGCTCAGTTGGACTTCGATGAAGGAGCTGATTTTTTGATGGTTAAACCTGCCTTGGCCTATCTGGACGTTATCAAAACTCTTGATCAGAATTTTGACTTGCCAATTGCCGCTTACAACGTATCTGGTGAATATGCCATGGTGAAAGCCGCTGCCCAAAATGGCTGGCTCGACGGTACACGTGCCATGCTCGAAGTCTTGCTTTCTATTCGCCGTGCAGGGGCAAAGGTAATTCTTACGTACTTCGCCAAAGAATTTGCGCAGCTTCAAGCGTAAACCATTACAATTTTCGCCTTTTCTAAACGTTTAGTCAGAGAGTTATTGGCCAATTACGGCCTTTTACTCCCATCAAAATACCATTAGAAAGATGAAAAAACTCATTGGGGGCTTCTTATTACTTTTTAGTATAGTAAGTGGTTGTAAGCAGGACGAACCACAACCCAAAAGTATCTCCGACTTACTCTTTGAAGAACCCGATTTGGGAATGCTTCAGGCCGCTATCAAGCACGCTGGCCTTGAAGATGCATTCAAAACGAGTTCACTCACTTTGTTTGCACCCAGCGACGAGGGATTTAAAGCCTCTGGATTTGCGGATGCTAATGCCATTACGGCTTTGCCTGCCGAACAAGTACGGGCGTTGATTACCAACCACGTTTTAACTTCAAAATTGGGTACAGAAACCATGCCTTTAGGGCTAAACAACCCTATCAAAATGATGTCGGGGTCTCGATTATTCTTATCCAATATTGACGGAACTCCTTATCTTAATCAGGCAAAGGGAACCAAGTCCAACTTGTTAGGCACCAATGGGGTGGTCCATGTCATCAATCGTGTCATTCCCATTCCTACCCAGTCTTTGGCACAAATCATCAAAAGCACACCTGATTTTAGTTTATTTTGGCAAGCTGCACGTCGG
>JBDHXS010000800.1:0-2564 GCA_039810845.1 Runella sp.
GACCATTGAAGTTGAGGAGCATACATCGCCTTCATCGCGCTTGTGTTAATGATGACTAAGGATAAATTAGAGAGAGAATTTAGAAGCCAACAAAGTGTTACTTTAGGATATTCTAAAGACATTGGACGAAGCAGGCCTTGTTCTGCAGGGGCACAACCAAGGAAGAAAGTGTCTAACATGGTTAGAGTAGGTAACCCCTCCTCTTCATTCAGTTCATCTGTGCTTGGTGCCCGCCGTTGCTACTGCCCTAAACCTTTTATGGCTCAAAGTCTACCTTAATTCTGTACCCTTTGATCACAGTCTCCTGGGCAGAGTTTTTGGCACGTTGAGCATCTAAATATTGGAAAAACGTATGCGCTTCCATGACCAAGACTTTCGTTTGCAACTTTTTATCGATAGCAGTAGACACCTGCTGCTGCATGGCCTCCATTGTTTTCGCGTCTGAGGCAATAGCCGCTACCAGTTCATAACCAGCTTCCACACATTTCTGAATATTATGAACTTCCCACTGCTTAGTAGTGGTAACGCCAATTTCACATGCAATATGCTTGCCATCCCGTTCTAGTAACCAGTCCTAACATCCTCTTCAAGTCCTAAATTCTCTTCAAGTAATTTACGCAACTTTCCATATCTCAGTGTTGTTGAAAAGGTCTCGCTTCCAAATTCAATGTTTGTGCATTTCGAAAAACAATTGGACTTAATGATTTTGCTTATCACTGTTTGAAATGCACTCCGGGCATCATCTTTAGCCTCAATAACATTTGGTGCATACTAGTATAGATTTAGTAGCGTTAAAAAAATAAGCACTCGCAGCTGCCGGCCACTGTAGTTTTAATGCTTGTCTGTAGCTTTTTTGGAGAGGTGGGAGTGGCTAGGTTGCTTGTGTCAAAAACCTTTTTACCTTCGCTCGCGTATAGAAACTACATGGAATGGAGAGGGGCTATGCCCCTCTGCAAACAAAACTAGATGTCCATTCCAAAAAGCCGCTGAGGTCCGTCAAAACTTTCAGCGGCTTCTTTTTTTATCAAAAATTGTACCTATATTTCTAATAACGTCATATTGTCACATTGCGTTTAAAAACCAAATTATAATCTATTTCATCTCCGATATTGGCGGTTTCTAGCCAAGGCGGGTCATCGTGCGAAAGTTCGCTAATAGCAGTAGCGTTCAAATGTGCATAGTTGCTCAACACCTCATTAATTACGTCTATCTCTTGTTGCAATAGACAGGTCATTTCTGGCTTTACCATTGGTACATATCGAATGGAAGGATAACCATAGTAATCTACCGGAACCTCTTTAATCTCCATATTGATTTTCATTTGTTCAATGAAGGACTCAATTCCTGGCACCGGTCCCATTGGTAGTTTTGAATAACGCAGCCCAGTTAAATAATCTCTATACTTATAGAAGTAGTTAAAATCAGAAAAATAAAGCAACTTGTTCAAAACTACCTTACCTATGTTCGGCTTATCCTTACACTGTTGTAAGATGTACAAGAGAACACTTTTAAATTTCTGGAAGTTAAACATCCGACGCTTTTCGAAAATTACAGCCGAATCGGCAGGGTTTACAGTCGTGCCATATATCTGAGAAAGAATTACCGGTATCGAAAAGGAATACAAAGCCGAAAGAGCAAATAGCTCACGGGTCGCCACATGCCGTTTCCCCAGCTCTATAAGTGCATAGGCAGACCGTTGAATTCCGGTTTGTTGTGCCACCTGATCCTGTGTCATTTCCTTGTCTTTTCTAAACCTAAACATCATCCTCCCAAACTCTTCCAAATAGTTGATTTCCTGTGTCATTTTTAATCCCCCTTTTAGTTCGAAATTCTCACAAAACGATTTGTCCTAACCGAAAACAGTGGACTTTTGTTAAAAAGATGTTGGTAAACTTATTTTGGTTGCATTTCAACATGAGTAAAACTAAGAATTTACCGATTATTGCAAAAATTATTATCAAAATAAATATAATAAATTGATTTTCAATTTATTATATAATCTGAAAATCATGGCGCTCAAAACCTTGTTTTTCCACGACAAAAACATGATCAGGCAGACTTGATGATACTTCAGAAAAACAGACTTCTTGTAATCTTGATTTAGGAAGCTAAACCAATTTGTGACTCACGAAAATCATACTTTCCAGACTGTGCTTCAATATCTATAAAATGTGGCCTATGCTAGGCATAGTTTTTCGAAAAGTACCTGCTCGCTAGAGTAAAGAAACCCTCCGGATTTATTAGGCAAGACCAAGAGAATTCTGCCATCATTAAATCGGTACGGGGTATAAGACAATTGTGCAATTCTTAGTAACTCTTGAATGTGTGGGTCTACTCGACCTTTATACTTTTCTATCCCCATTTCAATGTGTTTCCCGGCAACAGAAATTACGCTATTGTTTCTCATAGAAGCGAAGATAAAGAATCATAAAAGCACCTTGGAAAACTTTAAAGATGACGTAAAAATCATTAAGAAATTCCGAAAAATGCTTTACTGCCTTTGGGAAACTGTTTTGGGATTAGTCAATATGATTCTTCCACATATAAGGCGTTTTTACAAGGAT
>JBDHXS010000801.1:0-2560 GCA_039810845.1 Runella sp.
ACTTAACCATTCTCAGTATTGTACAAATCCTATTTGTCATTGTATTTTTTAGTCATTCAACATCCATGCAACAAAGCCCCCGAAAAATGTAATCCATGTACGGCAAACCATAGATTATAAATAGCTTTCCCTTTTGCCCAATTACTGCCCTGTGTGTTTTTTTTTAGCAGGTTCAAGATGTATTTTTCATCAAATTTTTCAACGAATTTTCTATCTGTATAATTAATACAAAGCATGAGTGAGTCCAACTGCAAGATCATTGAAGTGTCCCGTCCGATAGAGGGGGGACGTTTTGATAAGCTAAGATACTGATTTTTGTGTTTGACAAATTCTAACTGCCCAAAACAGCACAAGGGAAGTACAAAAAGAAAGAGAAGTCTTAAAATGATTGTTTTGAGGGACATTATTGTTTTATTTAATCGCCTTGAAGATACAAGTTTGATGGCTATTTATCGTCACTAGAACTACATTAACCTTCACTTAAATTCAAAAAAATTCTTCCCGTTTTCCAAAAATCATGGTTTTCCATGAGGTAATATCATGGAAAACCATTAGAAGGATTTGTGTAAGTATGATGGAAATTTGTCACATCCATCCCACCAAAATTAGGGGGATGAATCAAGGTCTTTTTGCCGCAATTTTGTCCCGTTCATTATTTTATACACTCATTCATTCTATATCCTTATGCTCCTTCTTCCGCCTCCTCCTCCTACGCACCTGCGCTTGCTACGCGGAAAAGTACAACTCCGTATCACGGATATTGTACGCCTCGAAGCCGACCGAAACTACACTCGCTTTGTCTTGACCAATGGGCAGATATTACTTACCGCCAAAAATATCAGCTTTTATGAGGAGATCTTGGCCGAAAGCTTTGTACGAGTGCACAAAAGCCATCTGCTCAACCGCAACTATATCACTGCCTTCGGTAAGCTACAAATACGGATGCAAGATGGATCTGTGGTAAAGGTAGCGAGGAGGAAACGTAGGATATCAAAAAATACAATTAACTGATTTATAAACATTTAAAGACACCAAGACAATGAAAAAAAATATTTTTTCTCTCCTATTATCATTTATTTCGGTAATAACCTTTGGGCAAAGCATCACCCTTGACCCTAAGACAAACTCACAGGCCAGCCTCACGCTTAGCGATGTGGGCAATTTGGGTACGAATATGCCAAGAATTTTTGGGCAACGGGCATTAGGTACAGCATCAAACCCTTTGGCGGTAACCAGTGGAATAAGTTTATTTTCAATTTTTGGAGATGGCTATAAGGGAAGTAGTTATGGATCTGGTGCAGCTATTCGTTTTATCGCAACTGAAAACTGGACATCAGGTGCTTCTGGTGGAGGAATTACCTTTGGTACCCAAGATAATGGTTCTGTTTTTACGCTAAGCGAAAAAATGCGAATAAATCATAACGGGAATGTGGGTATTGGTACACCTGACCCCAGTGCAAAACTGGAAGTAAATGGGTTTACGATGCTGGGAGAAGATGCCCCTAAAATTAAAGTAAAGAAGTTTACGGGAACTACCGCCTCTGCTCAAGGGGCCTTTACGACGATAACCACTGGAATTCCTATTGGGAAAATTATCAGTGTAGATGTATTGGTTGAATCAGCAAACAATGTTTACTATCATCATTCCTACACTCAATTTGCGGGTTTAGAATTCAATTTTTACACGAATACTTCGGGAAATATAACTCTCTACAATGTCACTGGGAATAGCGGTTCGATTCTAAGTAAAAACTACAAGGCATTGATTACCTACGAAGAGTAGTAAACCAGACAAAATACAACAGTACTGGCACGCTCCAATAGACACAAAAAGTAGGGTGGTTGGATAATGATGCTAAAGATAAGTAGCAATAGTTACATGACCATAAAGCTTAAATCAAATGAATAGATACAGATACCTAATAATTATTTGCTTATTCTCTAAGTGTATTGCCCAAGATGCCGTATTGGTAAAAGATATCCGATTAGGGAGTAATGGTTCTTATGTTGATTATCTAACGAGGAGTAATAATACTCTTTTTTTTATAGCAAACGATGGAATCCATAATCATGAGCTTTGGAAAAGCGATGGAACAACAAGTGGGACGGTCATGGTGAAAGATATAACTATTGGAGGGGCATCAGATCCTACAGACCTCACTGATGTGAATGGAGTACTTTTCTTTACAGCAATGCAAAGCATAACGCTTGGGAGGCAGCTATGGAAAAGTGACGGAACAGCCGCAGGTACTTCAATGGTTAAGCAAATAGGTTCTGGCTATCCTAGCGGTCCAGCTGATCCTCCTCATTTAACAAATGTGAACGGAACTCTTTTCTTTGTGGCAGATGAGGGAGTAAATGGTAAAGAACTATGGAAAAGTGATGGAACAGCCACAGGTACGACCCTCGTGAAAAATATCCGTGCAGGAAGTAGTTCTTCTAACCCTTATGGATTAACTAATGTAAATGGCATATTATTCTTTATTGCTGATGATGGGGTAAGCGGGTCAGAGTTGTGGAAAAGCTATGGGACAGAGCACGGAACAGTAATGGTAAAAGC
>JBDHXS010000802.1:0-2560 GCA_039810845.1 Runella sp.
AGGGACAGAAGAGCACTGGAAAACTGAAATCGGCAGCGATTGTCTTATCATGGCCTACTCGCACGTAGCGCACGATTGTCGTATCGGCAACAATTGCATCATTGTGAATAATGTTCAAATGGCTGGTCACGTCCACATGGGCGATTGGGCTATTATTGCAGGGTCAAGTTCTGTTCGACAGTTTGTAAAAATTGGTGCCCACGCTATGATTGCAGGGGGTTCGTTGGTACGTAAAGATGTCCCACCGTTTACCAAAGCCGCGCGCGAACCTCTCTCGTATGCTGGCATCAACTCGGTAGGGCTGCGTCGTCGTGGATTTACCAATGAACAAATCAACGAAATCCAAGAAGTATATCGTTATATATATCTGCGTGGGTTCAATAATTCAGAAGCTTTAGAGCACATTGAACTTGAATTGGTTCCTTCCGCCGAGCGCGATGAAATTCTTAATTTTGTGCGTAATTCCGAACGAGGAATCATAAAAGCACCCACAAGTACAAGTATGGATAATGGAGATGATTAGTTGATAATGCAGATTTTTTATTGATCGCCTCTGCTTTTGGTAAAAACCAAGTGCAGAGGCCCTTTTTTTATCCAAACAGTTCGCTTGACAAGTACCTGTCACCACGGTCGCACACGATAAAGACAATCACACCTTCTTCTAATTCTTCGGCCAACTGAATAGCTGCATGAGCCGCTCCACCGCTACTCATTCCTGCAAAAATGCCTTCAATCTTCGCCAAATCACGCGCTTTTTGAGTAGCATCTTCTTGAGAAACTTCGATTACCCTATCCACGCGCGACGGTTCAAAAATCTTGGGTAAGTACTCCACTGGCCATTTCCGAATTCCAGGAATACTCGACCCGTCAGTAGGCTGGCAACCTACAATTTGAATGTTAGGGTTCTGCTCTTTCAGGTACCGTGAAGTACCCATAATAGTCCCAGTAGTACCCATTGATGATACAAAATGTGTGATTTTTCCATCGGTATCGTGCCAAATTTCAGGACCAGTAGTACGATAATGAGCCAAGTAATTGTCGGGATTAGCAAATTGATTGAGCATCAAATACCCACCCTCAGCAACTTTTTCGTCGGCATAATCACGTGCAGATTCGATAGTATCCGTTAAGATCACTTTTGCACCAAAAGCTTCCATTGTCAACACTCGTTCTCGGGTGGAGTTTTTAGGCATTGTCAACTCGATTTCTATCCCGTATAGTCTTGCTATCATCGCCAATGCAATACCAGTATTGCCACTGGTGGCCTCAATCAATTTCATGCCTGCTTTTATTTCTCCGCGCTCTACTGCACCTTTTATCATGCTGTAAGCAGCACGGTCTTTGACACTTCCGCCTGGATTATGGCCTTCCAGTTTTCCCAATAATTTTACTTTGGGATTAGGGTTTATTCGTGTTAGCTCAACGAGAGGGGTATTTCCTACAAAATCTAAAAGAGAGTCCATAACTTTGTTACATTACAGTTTATAATTAATTTACAGTTACTCTAAACTGCAAATCAGTTGTAAATAAAAGCAGAATAAATTGTTTCTCAGTTCCATTTTATTGGCAAAAATTTACGTTCCATTTTTCCACGACCCAAAAGACCTCTATCTTTGGTTCTCGGTTTAGCATTAATAATTGACCGACAACTATTCATTAAAACATGAGTGTTCTCAAAAAATTAGCCAGCGAAACTGCACTCTATGGGCTAAGTAGCATTGTTGGGCGGTTTATCAATTACCTACTGGTCCCTCTACACACGTGGATTTTTGGAAAGCCTAGCGATTTAAGCCCTACGGTAGATTTGTTTGCTTTTGTGGCAGTGATGAACATTATTTATACGTTTGGATTTGAAACGGGTTTTTTTCGTTATGCTTCCAAAACAGGAAATTTGCGCAAATACTATGATCAAACCCTTACCTCCGTTATTATTTTATCGGGAATCCTGTCTCTTTCCATCGCTTTGGGAGCTTCGGCCATTGCCGAGGCTATGAATTATCCCGACAAAGCGCATATCGTTATCTGGCTATCCGTTATTATGTTTATTGACGCCACTGTTACGATTCCATTTGCAAGATTAAGATTGGAGCGGAGGGCAAAGCGATTTGTGTTTGTAAAGATTATTAATATTTTAGTCATTGTAGCACTCAATACTTTCTTTTTGGTATTGTGTAAAGGCATTTATGAAGGCCAATTCCTCTTAACCTGGAGTCAAGAGGTAGCTTGGGTATATCGCCCTGATTGGTCGGTAGAATATATATTTTTATCAAACCTCATTGCCAACGCCCTTTTTATCTGGCTATTACGGGATTTATTTATAGACTTTCAGTTTCAGTTTAGCAAATCTCTTTTTATTGAACTTTGGAATTACTCCTTTCCTGTGATGATTTTGGGACTAATCGGCATGGTTAATCTTATGACCGATCGAATGTTTTTAAAATACTTACTACCCGAAAAATTTTATTCAAACCGAACATCAGCTGATGCTCTAAGTATCTATGGGCAATGTTATAAACTCTCTATGCTAATGCAACTGGCTATTCAGTCGTTCAAGTTTGCT
>JBDHXS010000803.1:0-2554 GCA_039810845.1 Runella sp.
CTTACAGCATTGGGGACACTCAACGATAAACTGGCTGGATTGGACGCTGGTGCGGATGATTATTTGGTGAAACCTTTCGAGTTTCAGGAGTTAATTGTGCGACTTCGAGCACTCCAAAAACGTAATATTGAGCGAGGACAAACCACCAATGTGTTAAAAGTAGCCGATTTAGAGCTTGACCTCAATGAGCGTGTGGCACGTCGTTCGGGTAATCGTATTGATTTGACTGCCAAAGAGTTTGGTCTATTAGAGTATTTTATGCGTAACCGTGGCCGAGTGGTGTCTCGGGTGGATATTGCTGAAAAAGTATGGGACATCCATTTTGATACGGGTACGAATACGATTGATGTTTATGTCAATTTTTTACGCAAGAAAATAGATCGCGATTTTCCCCAAAAACTCATTCACACGGTAGTAGGAATGGGATATATTATGAAAGAACCATGAATATTCGCCTGCGACTGACCATTCTTTTTGCCGTTTTGGTGGCCTCTATTATGTTGGTGTTTTCCTTGTCGGTATATTATTTGTATGACCAATTTCGAGAACAAGAATTCAACAATCGTCTTCAAGAAAAAGCACTTACAACAGTAAGATTATTAGAAGATGTAGGAGGAATTACGGAAGAATTGCTCCATGCCATAGATCGTAATAATCTCACCACCATGTACAAGGAGGAGGTTACGGTGTATGATGCTCAAAATCAGGTTGTTTATGATAGTGGCAAAGAACCATCTCCTGTCACTGCAGACTTGTTGGCACGCATAAGGAGAGGGAAAGTTTTTCGGCAACAGGATGGCGAAAAAGAAATAATAGGGGTAAGATATATAGATAAAAAAAAACAGATATTGGTGGTGATGGCATATGCCATTGATTTGTACGGTTTTAGTAAGTTGGAGCGATTGCGAAATATTTTGATTATGGGCTGGGTGGTGAGTTTGTTTTTGGTACTGTTGGCGGGTCGGTTTTTTGCTGGTGATGCCTTACGGCCAGTATCAGAAATTATCGAACAAGCAAAAAATATATCCGCAACAAATATCCATGAACGTCTTAAAGCTGGGAGACAAAAAGATGAGTTAGCCCAATTAGCTGCTACTTTCAATGATTTATTAACCCGACTGGAAGGTGCTTTTAAATCGCAGAGAAGTTTTGTCTCTCATGCTTCTCACGAATTGCGTACCCCCTTGACCATAATGATGGGACAGTTAGGGGTTGCATTACTTCAAAAACGTACTCCAGAAGCTTACCAAGATACCATCAAAGAAACGCTTGAAGAAGTAAAAAAAATGCGTGACTTAGTGAATGGATTGCTCGAATTGGCACGACTCAATGATGATGCTTCCCAGTTTAATTTTCGCCCTGTGCGGGTGGATGATTTACTATGGCAGGCCCGTGAAATGCTCCTAAATCTTGCTCCTAATTATAATATTCAGATTGAGTTTGACGATTTTCCCGAAGAAGAGAAAGCTTTGGAAATACAAGGAGACCCTTCACTGTTGCAAACAGCATTTATAAATTTGATGGGTAATGGCTGCAAATATTCAGAAGATAATCGCATAAATGTCACTTTATCTATGCAAGAAAATGGTATTCAAATATCTTTTGTTGATAATGGAATAGGGATTAACGCGTTGGATTTACCCCATATTTTTGAGCCTTTTTACAGGGCAGAATCTACACAGTTCGTAAAAGGTCACGGGGTTGGTTTGGCTTTGACAAAAAGAATAGTAAAACTCCATAGGGGTAATATAACCACTATTTCTCAAGTAGGGGAAGGCACTCAATTTTTGGTAATGTTGCCTTTTTAGTTGACTGTAAACAGATTATGTCAATTTTTTGCCAGTGACTAATGAAAAGTCAATAGGTTCAATTGTCCCTCAATGGAATAAATTTTAGAATATAACCACTTCCATACTCCCCCTCGCTCGCTATATATAAAGTGCCATCTGGTGTAAAAGAAATACCCTCTGGCTGACGCAAAAGCAATGAATTTAATTCTATACTTTTAAGCGGCACACCACTACGGCTAAGAATCAATAGTCGATGCCCAACTGCACTAATCAAATATACTTCTCCTGTCTGCGGATGAAAAGCGACACCTGAAGGTTTAAAATCCTTCCAACTTTTACCTTTTAAGTCGATATTTTCAAATTGTTTTTCTTTTAATTCGAGTTCAGTAAAAATTCTTCTGCTTTTCAAATCAAAAGAATAAATCACTTTATCATCGTTTTTAACAGCTTTTTTTGAGGCTTCTTTTACTGCTAACCAAAGTCGCTTAGTTACAGGGTCATAAGTCAGTCCCTCTAAATCATTTTTGCCAGGAAAACTTGTTTCAATTTCGCGGGTTTCTTTGCCTCCAAACTGAAAACTTAGCAATTTCCCATCACTTCGTAATACATACACCTCATCTTCTACTTTTTCGATTCCTTCGTAGTCTCCTGGTTGGTCGAAGTGGTGTGTTTCAGTTATTTTTTGTTGGTTTAAATCATAGACAAAAACCTCTCCGACTTCGTCTTGTACACACAGTAGCTGTCCTTCTTTGTAAAATGACAAA
>JBDHXS010000804.1:0-2552 GCA_039810845.1 Runella sp.
TGTATGTACCGGTTCAGTATCCGGGATCACATCAACAAATGCAAAACGACGCCGGATTGCATAATCAATATGGCCAACACTCCTATCTGCAGTATTCATGGTGCCGATAATATAAAGGTTCTTTGGTAACCTAAGTTCTCTATTGGGTTCTGTAGTGTCTTCCTTCCTGATGCCATACAAACTTTCTACAGTTGTTTTTTTAGGATTATCGGGATCAAAGCGGTACTCCAATGCATAAATCAGTTCGCCTAGTACAGCAGGCAGGTTTGCACGGTTTATCTCATCAATAATGAGTACATAATTGGCTGTTGAATTATCGAGGGCACGCTGTGCAAATTCTCCCAAAATTCTTTCTTCAACCCTGTAATTCATCTTCTCACCATCAGCATTTGCTGTTATCCCCCTTACAAAGTCTTCGTATGTGTAGGATGGATGAAATTGAACAATTTTATATTCACCTGGATTAATAACTGTGCTTTGTTCCATTTGAATTTCACCTTTTAGGTCAAAGCTTTCAAAAAGGAAACGCATAAATTCATGACTGGTAACATCAGTCTTAAAAATGTTCCTTCTTGCTTCAAACTCCTTTTGAATGGTCAGATTCTTTTGAATAGTCGGCATACCTGTATAATCTATCCCCAGTATTTTCAGTACATTATCCATGCATTTGATGCTATTGATTGGAAAATATTTATCCGGATAATAACTATGTAACATTTTCAAAAGAAGACTGCTACCATAGGTGCCATATAACTGGGAGTAATCATCTTTTTGAATAAAATCAGCAATTTTCTTAGCCAACAATTCCATGGCAGCAACTTCCGAAATTTCAGCCGCAGCCATTAGTTCTGTACTATGCTTAAAGTGCGTACTATAATTATCCTTAGCCTTATCAAAATAAATCAAATAGGATTTGGCACTGCCCGGGGAATAAGAACTCAAGGGGCGAAGCCCCCTTTCAATCCACCAACAGAAACTATCATTTGAACCTGTTCCAATACAATATCTTTCCAACGTAAGATTTAGTAATTGATCAGCCGGGAAGGCATTAATAAAATCCTTTTGTAATTGAGCCATTTTGTCTCTTTCGGACTGCTTCTCCGGTGAAATGGCTGCATTTTTAAAAAAATCATCAATTTCGGCAATTGGATTTTTTCGTATACTAGGTTTTGTCATTTGACTACCTAATAACTCTGCCATCCTTGTTTTGCCAGTTCCTGGAGGACCTTGCAAAACAATCTGCTTCTTATATTCTAACAAACTTATTATTTCTTGCAGACTTTTCATTTCCAGTTTTGTTTTAATTGTTGCACTAATTTTTTCAATGACTACTTTATCAAATTGATTACTACTTTTTAATTCGTATATTGTCCCTGGATTACTTGACCACCCCCACGCGTTGTCCGAATTAACCACTATATTATTGAGTGCGAAATCATCTTCATTTATCAAATAGTCAACCTTTCTGAAAAATATCTCATTATCTTCATCAAAATATCTATCTGATAATACCAAGCCTGAGAGGTACAACTTTCTATCATCCCTAGCTCCTTTAGCAATTATTATACAATCACCGATTTTTATGGTGCCTTCAAATGTATTTCCATGTTTTTTGTCATTATCGTAGCCAACAAATACTTTATTTTCATCTATTGACTTTTTAAGCCAATAATCTACCATCCCGTCTTTTTGAGCATTTGGAGAAATCACCCAGTATCTTCTATTCGTCATATTCCTATTTTTTTACTGATTAAACAATCCCCCCAAATTACTATCCGGTTCTTCCACCCTGTTCCCTTCTTCATCTTCCTGTATCAAATACGCTTTCCCCTTTTTACCCTTCTTATCCCACAACCCGGCCTTTACTTCTTCATCATGTATTTTATGGTTTAGTTCAAGCAGGCGCTTGAGGACTTCTTTACGGGCCGTGGGGTGTATGGTAAAGCGTGTACGATCATTTTCAGGCAGGTAATCCACATCATAAAAATTGTGGTGTAATTGCAAGCCACTTATGACTTCCCCTGTATGCTCGTCTACATAATCCTGGCTCCAACCGTATGCATTAAGTACCGCTTCATCCATCTGCACATGCAACTCCCGGAGTTTAAGAATGCCCTGTATGGCTTCATCAAAAGGAATGGTGCCGGGTGACTTTTCTAAATGCTTTTTAAGGGATAAAACCTGTTTGTCCTTGTAATTGATGGTTTGGGCTGTGATGGCATTGCTATGAAAAAGATTATAGGTTTTGGTAAGCCCTAATTGAATACCCAACATCAAGCTTCTCCGGTGTTCGTGGTAGACATCGCCAATAGTTTCAAGTATTGAAATTAGTTTTTGTGGAAAAGGGTATGAATCAAAACATTGTGAAGTTGAATACTGCAAAGTCGAACTGCCCATTGTAGTACCGAATTTCCAACACCATTCGTTGTAAAGTGAATTCGCTAACAAAGCAAATTGAGTGCTACTCTCATCCGTAAAAACAATAACTTTTACTGAATGAACTTTATCATTGGTTGTAAATGTTGGTAAAATATATTTTGCTGTTTGTGCTA
>JBDHXS010000805.1:0-2540 GCA_039810845.1 Runella sp.
AAAGTTGAATTTAAATCAAGTTTTCTAAAACAACTTCAAAGGCTAAAAGACAGTGCTTTAAAAGACGCTATTTATAAAGCTATTCTTTCCGCCGAAAACACAAGTAGCATAGAAGATATTCCCAAAATTAAGAAACTTTCAGGATACACCTCCTATTACAGAATTCGCGTTGGTGATTATCGCATTGGCCTTTGTTTAGCAGACGATACGCTCTATTTTGTTTCTTTTGACCACCGAAAAGACATCTATAAACATTTTCCTTGATTCTAATTCTGCCCTTTCCCTACCCTCTCAATATCGCCACAGGGTCAATTTTTGCGGCTTTTTTAGAAGGAAAATAACCTGCCAAAACGGTGGTAATCAAGCCAAAAGCCAAACCCATTAGGTAATATTCTGCTCGGAAAATAACTGGAAATGTCTTGAGACTAATCATATCTCCTGTATCGAAAGGTGTGATAGATAATAGGTAACTAATGCCAAATCCTATTACTAAGCCTAACAAACCTCCCGCCAAACCAATAATAATAGCCTGAAGCAAAAACACCGCTACTACATCTTTCCCGCCAAAACCCGTAGCTTTCAGAATAGCAATGTCTTTGAGTTTGTTGATGACGTTCATGTTCATGATGTTATAAATCCCAAAACCAGCCACCACCAAGAGCGTCATGGAAACTACAAATGTCATCACGTTACGGATTTTTTCACCTGCCAGAATCGCCTGATTGGCCGTGGACCAATCTTCGGTATGGGTATTGAATTGTTTGCTCAGGGTTTTTCCAAACGCCAGTGCTTGCAAAGGATCATTCATTTTGATGTGAATGTCGGTGATGTAACTTGCATCTTTTCCCAACATTTCTTGCACTGTGCTGATACTGGTATAGCAACGAATGTTGTCAACCGTTCCAATCCCAAAACCAAACGTGCCTACTACGCGCAGGGTAAGGTTGCCCCCCAACGGGGTCGTTACGCTTACTTTATCACCAACTCCCACGTTGAGTTTACGAGCAAGGGTTGCGCCCACTACAATACCGTTGGGATTAGACAAAAGAGACTTGAAACTCCCCGATTTGATACGACTATCTAAGTTATAAAGACGATTTTCGCGGGGGTAATCTATCCCTGCAATGACGCCCGAAATCTGAATGGGGCCATTGTTGAAAAAAGCCTGTGAACTCACTTCAGGAGACACCCCCAAAACACCTGACATTTGCTCAATCATGCGGACCATTTGAAGTCCATTTTTGATACGTGCAAGTTGTTGTTTGGGTTTTTGATGATAGACAATATTTACTTGGCTAATATCCTGCGTGTTGGCATCAAGAATACTGGGGCGTTGGGTATTGACTTCGTTGTAAATGCGCACGTGGGGACTGGCGTCAAGTGCGGAGTCTTCCAAGAATTGGTTAACGCCTTGCATGAAGCTAATCATGACGATAAACATGGCTATCCCGAAGGTAACACCCAGCATGGCCACCAAGGTTTGGCGTTTTTTGGCCAAAAGGTGCGTTTTAGCGATTTGAAATGAGAGGCTGAGGTTCATATTTCTTATTCTTTCACCAACACCGTTTTCTCTGTTAACCCACCTTTTACTTCTACTAATTCAAAGTTTTCAGCTCCTTTTTGGAGTTTTACTTTTTTCTTTTCCTTGCCTTCTTCAATCCAAGCACTATCAGTTCCGACCAAATATGACTTGGGAATAGTCAGGGCTTTAGGATTTTGAGAGATGATAATGTTGGCTTCGACCGTCAGGCCATAGTAAGCATCGGGGACTTCTCCCACAAAATCGGCATCCACCCGAAACGATTGGTCAACTTTGTTGAGCTTAGGATATATTTTAGTGACTTTGGCCTTGAAAACTTTATCGCCATAAGCATCCATTTTAAGTACAATTTCTTGATTGACTTTTAGTTTGGCAAAATCCGTTTCGTCCACCGCGAGTTGTAAATATACATTGTTGGGATTTCCCAAAAGTGCCACTGCCTCGCCGCGCCGCACCAATTCGCCCACTTTTTTATACACCTCATAAACCCGCGCGGCTTCGATGCTTCGGATACGGTAGTTGTCTCCTTCGCGTAGATTTACCTTAAAGTTTGAACGCGTGTTTTGTAAATCCACGTACAATTGATTTTTGGTACGCGCCCACGCTTTTTGACGAGCTGCTACGTCATTTTTTGAGGTTTTATAAGCCAACTCGCTTCGTTCTAAATCAGCTCTCGCCACCGCATTTTGCTCATATAAAGCCTTGTAACGAAAGTAATTGACCGAATCATTGTCAAGCTTAGTACGGGCATTGCGAAGTGCGGCTTCAAGTTCGGACAATACGGGTGAGTTATCGGCATAATTAGCTTCGGACTGACGGTAAATATTGGCGGCCGCTTCGGCACGGGCATCTTGCGAAAGGCTTTCGAGCGAAAATAGCAGTTGCCCCCCCTTCACTACATCGCCTTCGTTGACCCATTGCTGCTGCAAATAGCCATCGGCATTGGCCACCACTTTGTATTCATTTTTGGGAAATACATTGCCCGAAGCATACACGGCTT
>JBDHXS010000806.1:0-2537 GCA_039810845.1 Runella sp.
TAAGAAAATGGCTTCTCGGCCTTTTTCCCAATTTTTATGGAAACGTTTTTGGTATTCTGATTTGAAGTAGTCGTATTGGCCGATGCTTTCCAGATGCCTCTCCACCTCCGCGATTTCGGGGTAAATGGCGTCATAATTCAACGATTCGTTGAATACTTTAAGAAAAATGCCCAATACAGGATCTATTGTTGTTCCCATCCCCGTAATTCCATCCGACTTAGCCGCGATGTTGAAAAGGATGGATTTCGTGGTAATCGAAGCCGCTTTTTTAATGTTGCGCTCCAGTTCAAAATCGGCTGCTGCTTTCGAGGCAAAAATATCCGCACATTTGGCTCCGTTGATTTCCCTATTCTCTAGCACCAGCGACAGCATTTTCAGTAAGTGAGATTTACCGGAGCCAAAATGCCCTGAAATCCAGATGCTGCTGTTAAATTTACTTTTGACCAACTCTTCAAACAGTCCGGGAAGCATCCGGTTTCGGTTGGATATTCCCAAAAGCTCGTTGGTCAATACATATTCTTCCAACTCCTGCCGCACGTGTCGTTCATCATTGGCTTTGATGACTCCCTCAATCGTACGAAATATATCATTTAAGTATAAGTCTTTCTGTATCATAGCATTATAGTTTGTAATCATTAAGGTTGTGGGCGCGGTAGTAGTTGTCATCCTTCAGCTGATCAAACAGCGTGAGCGAGTGGTTGTTGTAGGTGCCAGGAAAAAACATCACCAAGGGCAAATCCCCCACGAGCGTTTGCAGGTTATTAAGAATGGTATGGGAGCGAATGACAGGATAAACGGCGCCAATGCCCGTGAGAAAGACAATTCTGGCCGATTGATTTTCCAATCGTTGATGAATCTCGGGCATTACTACCCTGTCAATATTGAGTGGACCGATTAGTGACTTCAATAAACGTTGTTTTGTCCAAGCGGTTTCGCCATTACGAATTTGCTCAAACAGATTTTCCCGTTTCAGAATATCAATGCACACTTTATACAAATTAATCTCCACCACGTCGATGCCATTTATTTGAAGCCGTCTGAGGAGCGAATGAATGGCGGTTTCGACTTCTGGTTGTTTTGCTATGGGAAACGAATGAATAAAAAAAGGCAATTCTCCTCCCAAACCTTCTTTATTCAGAAACCGAGCGTTGGAAAATATTTTAAACAGATTGTCGAAATGGTGCGCTGTGCTGTAGTGTTGAGGCTGGAGCATATTTATTTCATGTAATACGCCTTTATTTCTTCGTTTGAAAAAAGAAAAGCGGTGAGAAACGATGGATTGTCGGCAACGATGACGTCCAACGCATTTGTACTTAATACGGGTCGGATAATTGTTCCGTTTTTGGTATTTGTAATCAATCCTACCTGTTCTAATAGTTTATAGACTACCTGTTTTACTTTTTTTGCGGTGATTTCCGTAATTTCATTCAACTCAGCGTGCAAAAAACTTTTGGTATTAAAGAACCGGATGTAATCCGTATCGGTCAATAATCGGTCAAACACGAGGTATTTGTTTAAAAGGACTTCCGTGATAAAATCTTTTATTAGAGGATAGGCTTTTACGAGCGAAAGCAAAATCATGGCTTTGGCATCATCCAAGCTTCCATGTACCATGAGCGCCAATTGGGGCGCCGTGAGGAGCGACAGTCTTTTTTTGATTTCGGCAAACTCCCGTTTGAAGGTAACCTCTTTTACTTTGTTCAATAAGTTGCTGTCTATTAAAGATTTCTCCACTTCCTTCCAATCCTGTAACCGTTCGTATTCTTCAGCAATCACCAGTGTTTCGGCTATTAAAGCAGATGCTCCAGTGAAAGAAAATGTATATTTCTTCATATCTATCCCCCAATTAATGCTTTTTTAGTCAATTGCTCTACATGCCTGTATCCTATTTACTGGCAATATTACGGAGAAAGCAACCAGTTTGGAAGATAGGAGTCAAAAAGAACGGAAGTTTTTTTGGGCATTAATTCAACTATTTTCAGTTACTTTTTCGTCTCTGTTTCCTCTTCTTTTTATATCTAACGTGGTATGAAAAGTAGAGTTAAATCACAAATACATAAAAACAGGAACAAGTAAGTCTGTTTTTATTTGCCACTTTCAGAGATAGACTTACGTCCAATGTGACGAGGAACTACCTCCATAGGAATTTACAGAGCAAAAAAAAGGGAGCTTCACGTGAAGTTCCCTGATAAAATTCTTTCGGTGGGTCACATAATTTGCACATCTCCCAGCACCACCTTCGGTGTATCTATCTTGGCCGTGATGAGGTACGACTCCCCTGGGCTGCCATCGGCGGTGGCTAAGTGGCCGTTGGTGTCGTAGTATTCGACGGTCCAAGTCTGGGTGGCGTGGCCGAGGCGATAGCGGACGAATGGGTCAAAGTTTTCGTAGTCCACTGTGACGGTATTGGGAGCTGGTGAGGTGCCGCCGAACCATAAGGCGTTGTAGCTGCACGTACTGTTGTATTTCTGGGCGATGTCTGCCCCTATTTCTTTGATGTGATCATTGGCAGTGAACAGGTAGTGGTTAGATTTCAA
>JBDHXS010000807.1:0-2534 GCA_039810845.1 Runella sp.
AAGCAAGTGCCTGACCCGCAGTCGTTGTTCCGAAGTTGTAATAACCCGTTGAAAGTGCCCCTAAGGTAGCATAAGCACCTACGTTGCGGTTACCCGAAATCCCCCAACCACCTCTCAATTTTAAGTTGGAGAAAACGGCCAAGTCCTTCATAAACGGCTCATCAATGATATTCCAACTCAAACCAATCGCAGGGTAATTAAAATACTGATTTCCTGGCGATAGGGTCGAAGAACCGTCTCGGCGGAAAGTAGCCGTTAGTGTATATCTATCATTGAAGGTATAGTTTGCCCGCGCCATATACGACAATAATCCCGTTTCGCCGAAGCTACCACTACCCGTAGGCTGCCCCGAGGCTAATGAGAAGTTGGCCGTTTGGATATAATCAGCAGGTACCCCTCTCACGTTGAAACTACTTCCCAAATTATGGTTCTTGGTGATTTCATAGAGCGCAGTCAACCCAATTTTGTGCTTTTGAGCAAAGGTTTTGTCATAGTACAGCAAATGCTGCATATTTATGTCCCAGTACTCTGTATTTCTGACATCAGCGTTAGATACACTTTGGTCAACTCCCGTATTCACGAAAGTATTTGGAGGGCCGTAGCCATTAAAATGTATTTGGCTAAAATTTAAGCCCGCATTGAAGCGATACTTTAAGCCATCCAAAATGTTTACTTCGGCATAGAGGCTATTAAAAGTACGGATTGAGCGTTCGTTTGAAAGAATGTCATTCCCGCGCGAAATCAACGTCAATGGGCTCACGGCTTGGGCTTCAATTGTCCCTTTTTTCGGGTTCAAATTGACCGTTCCGTCTTCATTGTAAGGTCTAACTAACGGCGAAAGACGCACCAATTCCGTAGGCACACCACCTCCCGCAGGGTCGTTTCGGTAAGTGAGGGTATTGATAGTATTGACCCCAATTTTTACGCGTCTGCCGATTTTTTGGTCAATGGTAGCACGGATATTCATACGTTGAAAATCTTGGTTGGGCATGATACCCGTTTCGTTAAAATACCCGATACCTAAGCCGTATTGTGTATTTTCTACTCCACCCTGAAGGCCAAGTTGATGACTGGTGTTAAAACCTGGCTTGTACAACAAATCCTGCCAATCGGTCGAAACGCCTGCTGCGAGGTTGGCTTTTTCTTCTTCTGTGAGCGGATAAGCCGTCGTACCTGCACCTTGGGTGTTCAGTGCTGCCGATTGTTCTTTGAATTTTGCATATTGTGCGCCATTCATGACATTGTATTTGCCCATGATGCTTGTAACGCCGTGGTAACCATCATAAGTCAGTACAGGCTTCCCAGTTTTCCCTCTTTTGGTCGTAATCAAAATAACACCCCCTGCCCCTCTCGAACCAAAAATGGCCGTAGCAGAAGCATCTTTTAGGATTTCGAGGTTAGCAATATCATCTGGGTTAATGTCATTAAGTCCTCCAAAGGGAATCCCGTCCACCACCACGAGTGGGCCATCAAGGCCATCGCCATTACCCGTCGTAATGGAGCGATTTCCACGGATACGAATAGTTCCTTGGCTTCCTGGCGTAGAACCGTTGCTGACGATAGACACCCCTGCCGCACGGCCTTTGAGCTGGTTCAAAAGGTTGGGGGCTGGTACTTCTTTCAACGTAGCTTCATTGACCGATACAACCGCGCCAGTTACATCTCTTTTGCGCTGCGTTCCGTATCCTACTACCACCACTTCGTTGAGCGTCTTGTTGTCAGTTTCCAAACGAATATTGATGATTTTTTGAGCGCCAAGTGCTACTTCTTTGCTTATGTACCCAACGTACGAAAAAACCAAAATAACTCCGTTGGCGTCAGGAAGGGATAATTTATACTCCCCGTTGGCATCGGTACTTGTTCCACGTCCAGTACCCTTTACCTGAATACTTACGCCTGGTAGGCCTTGACCGTCATCTCCTGTAACACGCCCTGCAATGTCAATTAACTTGATGTCGGAGACACTCGCTGCTTCAGACGATTTTTCTTGGGGAGTTGTGGGCGGTGCAGGCAGTCGTTTAATCAAAATTTGTTGCCCTACTACTTCGTAAGTGAGATTGAGCGGGGTCAAAATGTGTTCTAACACGCCAAAAAGCTCTTCATTATTGGCTTGATAAGTGATTTTACGCTTCGATTGTACCACTTCGCGACTAAACAGAAATTGTACTTTTGCTAATTTCTCAATGCGTTTGATAATCACTTCAGCATCCTGATTTTGGGCCGAAAAACTAATGCGGCGGTTTAAAAACTCTTGCGCTTTGCCATCATGAGCAAAACTTATTTTAAAAAATAAGAGCACAAGCAAGAACTGCAGACCTGAAATTTTCATAATCTTGCTCCAAACGTTGTGTTTAAATAAATGGGAATCCATACATTTGTTCGTTTTGTTATTTTTTGGTAGAAATGACAAAAATGCTGCTTGCCTTAACGGCTAAATGTGTCTGGTAAACACATTTTAGAGTAGTACTAGCGATAGTGTTGGGAGCACTATCGCTTTTCTTTTTTTGAGGAAAAGGAAAGAGATAGAATCTAAT
>JBDHXS010000808.1:0-2533 GCA_039810845.1 Runella sp.
AGCGAGGTGATCGGCAGGGCGATTGAGCGAATCGGCGGCAACGATTTTTTCATTTTTGTAGTAAAAAATGGAGAATCTGTTCGCGCCCAAATCGCCTCGAAAAGCATAGTTATCATAGTCCGTATTGATACCCGCCATTTGCAATTTTAAGTCATATTGATTAGTCCAAAACCAAGGCACGGCATGGTACGGAATGGCATTGCCAAGGATGTGTGACGCTGCTATTTTCGCTTGGTCAACGGCATTTTGTACCGATTCTAAACGGCATCTTTTGTCGGCAAAAACGTTGAAATGATTGGCACAATCACCAATGGCATAAATGACTGAATTTGAGGTCATTTGATATTCGTTGACTACAATTCCGTTATGACATTCCAAACCTGCTGCTGCCGCTAATTCTTGATTGGGTAAAACGCCAATTCCGACCACAATCAGGTCAAAAGCAGAAAGTTCTTCGCTCGACAATTTGGTATTCAGCAGTACTTTTACGCCCATTTCTTGGTGTCTTGTCAAGAAAATTTCGGACAAAACAGGCGGTAAAACCCGCGCCATGAGTCGGTCTTGGGCTTCAATAACGGTCACATTTTTACCTGCCTCCGCTGCACTCGCAGCTACCTCCAGTCCAATGAATCCACCACCGATAATAGCTATGTTTTGAGCGTTTTCCAGCGCTGATTTTAGGCGTTGAGCATCGGTTAAATCTCGCAAATAAAGTACTTCACACTTGGTTTCAATGGACAGCTTTCGGTTTCTTGCTCCCGTAGCCAACACCAATGTATCGTACGGAATAGATTTGTCCGATTCCGCCTTAACTATCTTATTCTCAACGTCTATTGCGACTATTTCTTCTCCTAGTACCAGCTCAATCTGGTTGTCATCATAGAATTTTTCGTTGCGAAAAAGCAGATTTTCAACGGTTTGTTTACCGTTCAAAAAACCTTTGGACAAAGGCGGTTTCTGATAGGGCAAATGCGGCTCGTCGGCAATAAGCTGAATCTTACCTTCAAAACCCATTTCTCGCAACGATACAGCGACCTGAGTTCCTGCGTGTCCTGCGCCAATGATTACCACCGAACTCATTGTATATCAGGAATTCTAACAATCAATCCATCCAGTTTTTTGGTGGCTCTCACCTGGCATCCCAACCGACTGTTGGGTTTGCGTTCGGCCGTAGTACCGTCGAGCATTTCGTTTTCTTCTTCCTCCATTTCAGGAAGCATCTCCAAAAACTCCTCTTCCACGTAGATGTGACAGGTAGCGCACATGCACGAGCCGCCACACTCGACCACGATGCCTTGTACGCCGTTTTGTACGGCCCCTTCCATGAGCGTGGCCCCCATAGGCAAATCAAAAGTTTTGGCAGTACCGTTTGGTTCGATGTAAGTGATGTTCATTGCCCCCTCCCCCCCGATGGGGGAATTTTTTATTAAGATTTATACTTCCCCCGCAAAGCTGATATAATTTGAAAGCCCCCTTCGGGGGTCGGGGGCTTTTTTACAAAAACTGCTTCCCACCATCCACAACGATTGTTTGTCCCGTTACAAAATCAGCCGCTGAAGAGGCTAAGTATAAGGCCGTTCCGACAATGTCTTCTGCCTTAGAAGGACGTTTGATAGCCCCTCTGTCCACTCCGTATTTTTGGGCATTTTCGATAAGATTCAGACTCGCATCGGTCAGCGTAAAGCCTGGCGCGATGGCGTTGACGTTGATATTAAAGTCACCTAATTCTTTGGCCATAGAGCGTGTTAGGCCAATAACACCGCCCTTCGATGCCACATAATGCGACCACAAAGGAGAGCCGCTCATCACCGTAGCCGACGAAATATTGATGATTTTGCCACCCTGTTCTTTCAAATACGGAAAAACGGCCTTTGAACACAACCAAGCCCCTTTCAGATTGACATTCATCACCAAATCCCATTCCGAAACTGAGATTTCGTAAAAGGGCTTTCGCTGAATGGTGGCATAAATCGCCGCGTTATTGACGAGTACATCTATACGCCCAAAGTGCTCAGCCACCGTCTTTGCCATCGCTTCCGTGGAGGCTTCATCGGCCACATTGACCGCAACAGCTATGGCATTTTCGCCAATCATAGCGACCGTTTCTTCTGCGCCAGTCAGGTTTAAATCACAAACGGCTATTCTTGCTCCTTCGCTGGCAAAAGCAAGGGCAAATGCGCGCCCCAAACCACCCGCCGCACCCGTTATAATGACTACTTTATCTTTCATAAGCCCAAGCCTCCAAAGGGGCACGTTTTATTTGTTACTGTCTCAATACGTCATCTCCTAATTCAAAACGCAAACTCATTTTTTCAACTTCCAGCAATGTTTTTGCCATTCGTTTGCCAAAATCAGTCAAGAGCGTTGGGAAAACGTAATTTTCTAAAATCTCCAACACTTCCCCCCGCGAAATGTCAAACCAACCTTGGATAATCGAAATTCCTCCCGACGAATACCGCCACAATTTGTCGGCGTCTTTCATCAAGGCATCGTTCAACGAGCGGGCTTCTTTGATGGTATCGTGCCCGTCAAT
>JBDHXS010000809.1:0-2522 GCA_039810845.1 Runella sp.
TAACGGAGCGGGTATTGGCGAAGAAGGGGAATTTGAAAACCGTCAGTCGAATATATGCACAAAAGCTGATAGTAGCACAACAGTTCAATTACTTCCGTCAGCCCCTTTTTTGCCAATACCTTGTTACCTGCTGTGTTTCGTCAGTTGTATCTGCATCTCGTTTTGAAAATTTATTTCGGTTGAAAATCTTTATGTCCAGATTGCCATAATAAAAAGAACACCATTTTTAAGCTTGTTCTCCATTTGTCAATTGCTGTTGCAGCATTGGCATCTGCATTATGACCGCCTTCAAAAAAGGTATAGAGTAAAACGGGTTTATCTGATGTGCTGTTTGCTTGCAATGTAGCTGCCATTTTACCTGACATCCATATTGGCACTCTTGGGTCATTCATGCCTGCTTGAAAATAGACAGCAGGATATTTTGTTTTAGGTTTTACATGAATTACTGCATCCATTTCTATAACCCCTTTCATTTCAGATGCTATATCAGGATTACCAAATTCGGGATAATTATTAATTAAATTTGACCAAGCTTTACTTCTTATTAGATTTACGGTGCCAGATTGTATAGTGGCTGCTGCAAACAATTCAGGTCTTTCGGTAATGGCTCTGCCAATTAATACACCACCAGCACTACCACCGAAGCAGCTAAGTTTTGATGATTGGGTGTATTTGTTCTTTATAAGATATTCTGCACAAGCTATAAAATCTTTCCAACTATTAGGTTTAGTTTCCTTCATACCTGCCTGATGCCATGCTTCTCCTTTTTCTCCACCACCCCTTACATAGGCATGCACAAGCACAACGCCACGCTGTACCAACAGGTTATTAGAAATGTTAAATTCATTAAAGTAGTTTTCCTTTCCACGAATTCCATAAGCTCCATAGCCCCAAAGTATACAAGTATTATTGCCATCCAACTTTGTATTTTTATTTCTCATTACGCTCATGGGTACAAGTGTGCCATCGTATGATGGCACTTCTATTAATTCAGTTATAATATCATCGCTTCCATCAACAAAGGTTTGTCCATGAGTTGCCCAAAAATCATCGTTACTTAATTTGTTATTGGCAATGTTAAGAAGATACCCACTTTTTGGTTTGTTTACAGGTTCGGTATAAAAAACACACTCATCGGTATTTATGCCCATAGTCCAAATGCTATGCCTGTCAAAACCATTTATAGCCGATGCATTAACCTTTTTTCCAGTTCTTTTGTCAATAAAAATTGTCTTGTTGAGAAAACCATATTTTGAATAACTAACAAGGATGTATGATTTAGTTTCATCCATGTATTCCAATTGCCAGATACTGTCTTCAGGAAAAATAATTTTGGCATTAGCAAAGTCAGGGTTATTGTAAGATGTGTATCGAAGGCTTTTAAATCCTTTTCCCTTTGCTGATATAAAATAATACCCATTATTGGCTTCCTTAAAACTATACACCGAGTCAGTTTTAGAATATAATTTTTCCCATTGTTTGTTCTGATTTTGTAATTGAGCATTGTTGATGTAATAGGCATTTTTATCAAGTCCGAAACCTGAATTGGGAATACAGTAAATTCTTTTTAAGCTATTATTTGTATAAACCCATGCATGGTAAGCATTGCTAATTTTCTTTTCAATAGTGTTCCTTATTCTGTCATCCATAATTAGTTTATCAGCAGTATAGTTGGTAAAAAGTGTATGGTATTTAACTACTTCATTTTCTGTTGCATTAGAGGCATTACGGTCGCCTGTATTGTAGCTATAAATAAATCCTTTGCTGTTGGCAGTCCAATTAATAGTACCAGCCCAACAGTTTGGTATGCTGTCTTTCAGCCATTTTTTGTTTGCCACATCATATACTTTTATAAAAGGATATTCTTCGCCATTTTTATCAAATGCAGCAAAAAAATATTTTTCGTTGGGTGAAAGAGCTATGTCATACAATTCATACCGCATACCAGGATGAATGTCCCAAGTGTCAAATAGCAAATGCTCGGTTGTGTCATTTATTGTTTTATAATATAGTTTTTGTGATAGCTGTCCTTTCTTCCAAATCATATAATAGTATCTTGAAGCTGTTTTCCAATAAGGCTCTCTTCTCCAAGTTTTTGCATCCAAAAAATACTGTATCTGGTTGAGCAGGCTATCAATACCATCAATTTTTTCCATTTTTTTATCGGCAAATTCCTTTTGAAGCCTAAACCAGTTTACAACGTTGCTGTCTTTTAAATTTTCTAACCAACGGTAAGGGTCTTTGTAAGTAACTCCAAAATAAGTGTCGCTACTGTCAACGGTTTTGGTAGCAGGATAGTTATTTTGAGCTTTAGAAGAAGCACAAATCACTATAAATAAAAAGGTTTGTAAAATATTTCGTGTCATACTGTTTCAAATTTTAGAGAGTGTCCAACAACATAGCAGGTAACGTTCGAGCATTTACGCTGTTGGAGGGAGGGTTTGTACGTCCGCCCGGTTGGCTATGCTCTTAGAGTTGTGAGTTTGAAATTACGGAGATTTTCTAGAGGATCAGGTCAGCCC
>JBDHXS010000810.1:0-2515 GCA_039810845.1 Runella sp.
CGTTGGCTGAAAGGCTTAATACCACATTTTATTGAAATATGACTAAACCAAAAGAGGATATAATTTTTGGGATTAATAAAGAAATGTTTGTTTTCAAAATGGCTCAAGATTTTTTTGAGCAAGGTATAAAATCAGTCAAGGAAGCGCACCCTCCAAGATTTCGTTTAAAAAATGAAACTCCCTGGAAAATCAGTTTACCCATTTGTTTATTATCATTCAGTCTTGAGCTAGCATTAAAGGGATTTTTAACTAATGATGTTAAGCAAAAGCTCATGAGTGATAAAAAGGGTCATAAACTAGCAATTCTCTACAAAAACATTCCACTTGATTCACGAATTGCTATTGAGAATCACTTTGAAACTTGCCGAGCCCATAATTACTATTTTTTCAATATTATTTATCGAAGTAGGAATCAACAAAGCAAACTTCCTGTTGAAAGCCCAACAAGGGAGAAAATTCTTGATACATTAGAAAGATGTAATGATGCATTTATACAGTTTCGGTATTTACATGAGTTTAAGAACTCTGTTTATTATTTTGATTTTAATACCATAATCAAGCTAATTCATAGTTGCCTTGCTGTCAAGGCAAATGATTTGGGAGTAAAACCATAGCCCTTCAGCCAACAAAGGCATTTACGCTATTGGGGCCTGACAAGCGAAATTCAGCTAAAACCCAAAGCCAGGCACTAGTTCTGGGCTGGACCAGATCCTCAGACAAACCACCGTAATTTCAAATACGCAAACCCTAAAAGCATCCCCAACCGGGCGGACGGAACACCTCCTCCCTCCAACAGCGTAAATGCTGGGGGCGTTGTGTGCAATTAATATGAGACCATCATTAATAATCATACTATTTTGTCTTTGTTTCAGCTCTATTGCGCAGCTTAATAAAGTTGGAAACACCCCATTTAAGATTAAGGCTAAGCTTATTGAAGTTGTTCCGTTTCCTCCTAGCTGTGGGACGCTAACTTTTGCTATTGCTCAAAAATTTGAAGTGCTTTCTCCTGATCACTTAAAAAAAAGTCTCAATTACATTCTTATCGTTCAACAATGTCCGGAATTGCTAGGAGTTAATTTTTTTAAAGCTGACAGAACCTATGAAATTAAAGTTTCACCTAAAAGTGATGGGACACCTGAAGGTTCTTATAGAAATTATTACAAAAAAGAGAATCTCAAGAAATTTTGGAGCATAGACATAATCAAACTTGATTAACTGCACACAACAGCGGCATTGGCGGCAATGGGGGCTTGACACCCATACTTCAGCATAAAACAAAGCCAGGCAGCGGTCAGGGGTTGACCTGATACTTGGGCAAAACCCGGTAACTTCAAATTCGTAAATTCTAAATGCATCCGCAGCCGGGCAGACGAACAAAGCCTCACTCCCACTGCGCCAATGCAGTCTCGTTAGCTGTTATTTTACATGGACACCGTTAAAAATTGGAAAGAGATAATTGATAACCTTCGACAGTTTAGTTATGTCACTAAACAGGAAGACACATTTACTTTTGACAAATTTTCTCAATTCTATCATTGGTATTATTTTCCTTACGAAGAAGCGTTTGCACCAAGTAAGTTTTTAGGATATAAGAACACAACCATAAAAGATTATTCAGGAAGAGGCTGGGGAGGAATAACACAAAATACCCTTTTGAAATATTTTGACAAAGTTCCATTTGGAAGCAAAGAGTTTAAAGCACTTTATCAAAAACTAGAAGATTTTGCTCATTCACTTGGAAAGCCTTTAAGTATTCGAATCTTGAAAGGCTCTGGAGGTATTTATACTCCTAAAAAGGAGTTCAACAAAAATGCTGATTATTCACAAAAAATCTTCGATGTCGTTAGCAATGATTTAACCTCAATAGAAAGTGAGTCAACTTTAGAAGGGAAAGAAGGTGCAAAAACTGTAAAGCTTGTAAATATTTACGAAAGAATTCCAGCCCTACGAGCCAAGGCAATTCAAATACATGGTTTGATTTGCAAAGTATGCTCATTTGATTTTAAAAAATCCTACGGTTCGCATGGAGCAGACTTTATAGAAGTCCATCACTTAAAACCTCTTTACACTTTAGCGGACGCCTCATTAATAAATCCAGCAACTGACATGACTGTTCTTTGCTCAAATTGCCATAGAATGATTCACAGAAAAAAGGACAATCCATTAACAATTGAGCAGCTAAAAGAAATTTGGAATAAAAACAACAGCTAACAAAAGGTTTGCCGCAAGGCTGGCGGACGGAATAACAATCATCAATTGTACTACTATCAGCTAATATCGGGCTTGACCGAAATCTATTTGGCTTTTAGTTGTTAACTTCAATTTCAGTTTTTCAATCGGCTTCAGTTTCCGGGCAGACACAGCAACAATTCCAGCCCTGCGGCAAGCCCCGACCGTTGGCTGCTATTGTTTTCGTACTCTAAATAATCATGGCGCATGACAAAATGCATTTCCTTTATCACTTGTTGCCTTATCTCATTACTAACTTCACTTGAAGTCTTTAGTCAGAAAGACA
>JBDHXS010000811.1:0-2505 GCA_039810845.1 Runella sp.
TGTCATAATGAAAAACGAAATGAAGGGTTTACCGGAGGGAAAAGATTATACAAAACAAAAAGGATGGGAAGTTTACCCCCCTTTATTAGTGAAACATCAGGGCTTGTACTTGGTAAAAATCAAACTACTTTTTGGACGAATAATGACGGAGGAAACCCAGCAGAACTCTATGAAATCAATTTAGAAGGCAAAGTAATGTCCACTATAAAAATGCCTAAACTGGTGAATATAGACTGGGAAGACCTTGCCAAAGACACAAAAGGGAATCTATATATTGCTGATGTAGGTAACAATCAGAACTACCGACAAGATTTAGCTATCTATAAACTAAATCCGAATCAACCAGATAATTATGAAACTATTCAATTGAAGTACGCCGACCAACGCGCGTTTCCTCCTGCCGCCGACTCGCTCAATTTTGATTGTGAAGCGGTGGTTTGGCACCAATATAAATTGCATCTATTCTCCAAAAACCGAAGCAAAAGCAACCGATACGTAAAACTCTACAGTGTGCCTGATTTTTCTGGAAGCTATGTGGCCACTGTGCAAGATAGTGTTTACAGTAAAGCAATGGTCACCGCCGCCGACGTCAGCCCCGACGGCAAAACACTCGCCCTCTTAACCTACGGAAAAGTATTACTCTTTGATGTTACAGAAGGGTTAAATTTCAGAAAGCCAACGTATTGTATCAAACTCGCCAAGGGCCAAGCCGAAGCCATTGCTTTTATCAACAACACCGATTTTGTGATTACCAATGAGCGTAAAGGAGAGATTTGGCAAGTGACGAAAAAGGGGAATGACAAAGAGTCAAAGTAAAAATACCCAGCCCCCTCCTTATGGTTTTATCTTCGTAAACCAGCCCTCTCATGGAAATTTTGCAAACCCTTTACAAAGAAATTTTAGGCTTTTTAGGCGTAAACGGCATTATCAACATCATTAGCAGTGGAGATTACAGTGCGTTCAGCACCTTAGACGGCATACTTACGGCCTTGAGGCCAATGATTCCGCTGTTGTTGGTGTTTGAGTTTGGGTTAGGCATTGCCCAGAAAAACCCGCACACCAAGGTCTATCGTACCAACTTCATTATTTATGTTTTCAATCGTTTTATTTCTCGCTATATCTCCTTGGGCGTAACGGGCTGGATGATTGCTACGCTTCAGCCTTACGCTCTTTTCAATGCACCACTCAAATGGTATTGGTTTCTCTACGGCTACGTAGTGTGGGAGTTCGCCCATTTTATCTACCATTTTTTGGGGCACAAAGTACGGTTGTTTTGGTGTTTGCACGCCACGCATCACACGCCCGAAGACATGAACTTATCAGTCGCCCACGCGCACTTTTTTCTGGAAGCCCCCTACGCCGATGCCATTCGGACTTCTATTTGTATTTTGGCGGGCTTAGATCCTAAGTTGCTGTTTTTCATTATGTTTATCGACGGTACGTACGGTACGTTTATTCACGTAGGAGAAAACCTGTTTAAAGACGGCACGTTGGGGCTGCAAAAAGTCCGTTTCTTTGGCAAATACATCCTTACCCCTTCCGACCATCGGGTGCACCACGCCCGCAATCCGCTGTACATGGATACCAACTTTTGCAATTTCATTAACATTTGGGACAGGGTATTTGGTACGTACCAAGTAGAGCGAAAAGACATTCCCATTGAGTACGGTATCACGCGTAAAATAGACTCAGGCAATTTTATGGAAACCTATTTTGGCGAAGTGTGGGAACTCCTGAAAGACATGGCAAGTGCGCCCAGCCTCAAAGCCTTTTTACTCTATCCAATCATGCCTCCAGGCTGGAGCCCCGACGGTAATCACCGTACTGCTACGGTCGTTCGGCAAGAGTATTTAGAAGGGAAGGAAGCGTTGGTAGGTACAAGGGGGTAGTGGTTTTGTAGGAGGGTAATTCTTTATCTGAGAAGGATGTTTTCTAACCTCTTCTTTATCAGGGCTTTGTTCGATTTTATAGGTAAAATGCTTTTTTGCTCGTGGCTGGGAGGGGAGGTTATGGTATTTGCGGCCTGAAATAATGGGAGAGAAGTGTGAGAGTTAGATTATAAAAAAATATTTTATAAGTACTTGATATTCAGTTATTTGCAAAATAGTTAAACGATATTTTTCTGTTATTAGTAGATTTTGCCAAATTAGCATATTGAAATGATATTGTAAATTTTCTTTGATGGCTAATAAAATTATAGGTATTGACTTGTTTTCTGGGGCAGGAGGTATGTCGTTAGGGGCGCTTGAAGCAGGTGTTGATGTGAAATTAGCAGTTGAAAATGATATACATGCTTGTACTACTTATCGTCATAATTTACCCCAGACAATCATATTCGATAAAGATATACGTGCTTTGAATACGATTCCTCTTAAAATTTCTTCTAAATCAAACATTATATTATTTGGCGGCCCTCCTTGTCAAGGATTCTCTACATCTAATCAAAAGACTCGGAATTTAAAAAATGATAATAACTGGCTTTTTGAGGAGTTTGTAAGAATTGTC
>JBDHXS010000812.1:0-2503 GCA_039810845.1 Runella sp.
TCCGTTTTAGTAAAGGGTAAACCACTAAGCTGAATATCTTCGATAGTTTCCAAGGCGATATTTACAATGTTTTTCCCGAATAAACCGATAAGCCACCAACGATTATTGTATTCCTTCAACAAATAAGGACTAATGTTTCCAATTACTTTTTTCTTAGTACGAAGTGAAAAATAAGAAACTTGTATGGCTTTTTGCACATCAATTGCTTCATAAAGAGGTTTAAGCCACTGATTTCCATTCCTTGAAACAGGTTTTTGAAAATCAATTAACCTTCTATTGGTTTGGTTTTCAAAACTAAAACGAGTTTCAAACTGGTTGAGCATTACCTCAATTTCTTCCCAAAATGGTAAGTCACCCCATTCTTTGAAAGTACTAATCATTTTTGTGAGGTCTTTAAATTCATTGGGTAACAATGATTTTTTGAAATGTGAATAGTTTAAATCATTGTAAAACCAAAACCATTCACGACCAATCTTTCCCGTTTGTAGCACCTCATGGCTTTCAGTAATCAAATAAGCCAAATCATACTTCAAAGTTCGTTCACTTACCTGAATGTCAGCTTCGTTTGAAAGCTTTTCTAATAACTCATTCACTTTCCACTTTTGGCCTTTTTGGAAAAATTTATCTAATTCCATAAGTCGGCGTAATTGTTCTTTGGTAGCAGGCATTTTTACTTTTTTTCAAAAATACGGAAAATAATTTCAAGTATGCAAAACTGCTGCATATATTGAGTTGTACGTTTGCATCGGCTTCTAACCAAAAGCCACACAGGATTATGACAACGATGCAAAAATACCTCCCTTTTGTACCTTCTGCTGAACAAGTAAATGCTTTGGCTCAAACTGAGCAATTTCTGAATAACGATGAGCAAGTTTTGATACTGTGTGGGTCGGCTGGAACAGGTAAAACATCTTTGGCTAAGGCGATAGTAGAATATCAGAAGGAAAACGGGAAAGACATTGCATTATCTACGCCAACTACACGAGCCGCCAGAATTATTAGTGCTAAAACCATGCATGAAGCCCGTACTATTCACGCTCGAATCTATAAAAATGAAACTTTGCCTGATGGAAGAATCAAGGCGAGTCTAAAATTGCATAATGACTATGAGCCAATTCCATATTTGACGGATGAGTCTTCTATGATTGGAGATTGTGTACGAGAAAATGAAAAATTCATTACCAAACAGGGGCTACTGACGGATTTTGTCCAGTATGTCCGAATGGCTAATAAGGGCAATAAGCTAATCTTTATGGGTGATAAGTATCAATTAGCACCTGTTTCGCAGTTAGACGGAACAACGCCAGCCTTGTCGTTGCCTTATTTGCAGAAGAAATTTGGCTTAATAGGTCAAACGATAGAATTAAATGAAGTACAACGGCAAGCCGCAGACTCGTATATTTTGCGAAGTGCTACATCTGTGAGAGATGCGATGAAAAACGGCTCGGAACGTTATAAGGTTGAATGTGAAAAGTGGTGGAAGATGGACCAGCTTCTTTCGCTGTTTTTGGACAGTTTTGATAAAAGCCGTTTGGAAAAGGTGATTTACATTGCCTTTGGGCATTCTGCCATAAATCGTTTTAATATTGGTGTTCGTAATAAATTGGGCTACCAAAATACACTCAGTGTTGACGATGTTGTTGTGTTCAATAGTGGCTTTGTTAGTAGTAGCCAAAGTATAATGAATGGAGAGTTTGCCATAGTGAAAGATACCGATTGTCAAATTGAAAAATTTGGAGGTATGGAGTTCCAGAATATTACTGCCGAAGTGACAAACGATTTAGGAGAAAAGATTCGAGTTTCCGGGAAGGTGAATCTTACATTTCTCAAATCTGAAAAACCTGATTTGGGCAAGGAGCAAAACGATGCACTCTATACCGAAGTAATGCGTAGAGATGTAAAATTTAGAGAAAGTGAGACCAAGTATCTATTTGAAAACCCCTATTTGGGCGCTATGCAGCTAAGATATGGCTACGGAATCACTTGCCACAAAGCACAGGGTAGCGAATTTGACAGGGTACTACTTAGCACTTGGACACACAAGCCCAATCTACCTTACCTATATACGGGTATTACTCGTGCAAGGAAGGAACTATTTACCGATGTCGCTTACAGATAAGGTAAAAGTTTGAATAGTTGAATTTTTAGTGAAACTTTGTAACAGGCACTTGCATCAGAGATTTTGAACTTTTCATTGTCAAGAGCAATGAACTATCTCAATGTAACTCGGTTTCGATTGGCAAGCATCTTGTCTCGAAATGAACGTACTGGTATTGAACGGTTGTCGCTAACGCAACCATTGAATATAGAACAGTATTGTTGGAGTTGAGAAACAGAATTATAATTATATGAATTTAAAATCTGGAAACAGGTTGGGTTCATCCAGAGAGAAAATCCCGCAAGTGCCTTTTTATTTCCCTAAATGCAAAAACTTTCCGAAGAAAATATCTATTTCATAAGACTGAAATTCAATGCTTTAAACAGTATTGAAGAGGTAGCTACG